>JAYTVM010000001.1:0-9359 GCA_043743995.1 Pirellula sp.
CACTGTCGGATACAGGGCGGTAACGTTACCCTGACTAGGACTTCCACCCAGCAAATCAATCGCCTTTAAAGGCGCACTCGCCTTTCGCTCCGCGAAAGATGCGCACACTTTCGCGGAGCGAAAGGCGACAATCCTATTCCTTACGATTCGCTTCCTGCGCGATCAAGCGATCTAGGCGCGACAAGACCCGGTGCTCGAGTTCGTCCGAAGTAGGCGGGGCCTCCGCGGTGGATACGTCCGTGGATTCGACGACTGTCCTGGGGCCAGGTTTTCCGAAAGATTCGCAAAGAATTCCGTTGTGTATCACGACTCGATTTCGTCCTCCAATTTTTGCGCTATAGAGGGCCTCGTCGGAACGGCGAACCAATTTCCCGATGCGTTCGTCGCTGATCACCCGGGCGACTCCTGCACTGATGGTAACGGAGATCTTATGTCCATCGGTTTCAATCGATTTGCCAGCGATAGTTAGTCGTAGCCTTTCGATGACGCTGGCTGCATTTTGCACTTCACCGTCAAAAATGATTCCAAACTCCTCTCCCCCGTAACGCGCAACCATCATCGACTCGTTGCTAATCTCTCGAAGACGGGCCGATATCTCTCGAAGTACGGCATCTCCAGCAGGGTGACCATAGGTGTCGTTGATTTTTTTGAAGAAATCAATGTCGATAAGTGCAAGGGAAAAAGCATGCTTGGCTGTCTGCCATTTCGCGTAGCATTCGTCCAGTTTTTGATCGAAGGCCTTTCGATTTGCAAGTCCCGTAAGTCCGTCGGTTCGAGCTTCCGTTAAGTAGCCAGCCAATTGCTTGGTCTGCATATCAAGCTTCTCTTCGGCAGACTCTAGACGTGTCTGCAGTTGGCTGTTCGCGTCCACAATACGGTCTAGCAGTCGCTGTACCTCTTCCTTGGTCCGCACTTTTTTGCTGTCCGCTGCATCGCGAGTGAGGGTCTCCATGGTGGACTGATAGCGGTTGAAGTCGCCGGCGAAATCGGTGGTCCAGTTAGCCATGTTCTTAAGAGCTGCCAGCATTTGCTTCTGCTCCAACAGCGACTGACCAACGTTGGTTGCTTCGCCACGTTTTCCCATCCAGAAGCCTAACGCAATTCCGACGGCCAAAAGCGTCGTTCCGAACAGCAATCCCATCAATAAGTACAAAACGGGCATGGAACTCATTCTTCGATCTCCTCTTGAACCGAGTCGGCGACTCGGCTGAATTTGTGATTCACGCTCGCGTTGCCGTTCATCCCCTTGGGCGGAAGAATGCCTCCGTTACCCGCATCCGCTCGAAATGGGCTTGAATTGGATGGAAACGCCAACGATGACAAGTCTTCGGTCTTGGCTACGGTCACAATTCCATTATTTGAAATCGTAAAGCCTCGTCGTCGATCCAACTCAAGGTCGAAGCCAATTTCGATGCCAGCGGGAATGCAAACTCCCTTGTCGATAATCGCATTTCGGATTTTTGCATGTCGCGCGACTTCCACCCCTTCAAACAAAATACTGTCGGACACTTGTGCGTATGAATTGACACGAACGCAGGGCCCCAAAATACTCCGCTCGACTCGTCCGCCGCTGACTATTGTTCCAGCGCAAACTATAGAATCCAAAGCCAGTCCACAACGGTCGCCATCTCCTCGCGATCCAAACACAAACTTGGGTGGAGGTAAGTTTTTCTGCTGAGTCCGGATCGGCCAGCTTTCGTCGTAGAGATTCAAAAGCGGATCGATACCTACCAAATCCATGTTGGCTTCGTAAAATGCATCGAGTGTCCCAACGTCTCGCCAATAAGCATCTCGCTTGCGGTTTTCATCTCGGAATGGGAAGGCGAAGACGCGATGCCGATCGATGATGGATGGAATGATGTTTTTTCCGAAATCATGGTGGCTCTTGGGGTCGTTGGCATCTCGACATAATTGCTCGAACAAAAACCGAGTGTTAAAAACATAGATCCCCATCGAAGCCAAGGCGTGACCAGGATCGTTCGGAATGGAGCGAGGCTGAGCTGGTTTTTCTTGGAAACCTAGGATGCGCTGGTCCGAATCGACTTGCATGACGCCGAATTCCGTTGCCTCATGGCACGGAACTCGCAGTGCACCGATAGTTAGGTCGGCTTGCATGTCCTTGTGGTATTGGATCATCGAGTGATAGTTCATCTTGTAGATATGATCACCGGCCAAAATAACCAGGTACTTTGGTCGTTCTTTTTCGATGGCGTAAATGTTTTGATAAACGGCATCGGCGGTCCCCTGGTACCAGTTTTCATCGATCCGTTGTTGTGGCGGAACGATATCGATGAACTCATCCAGTTCTCGGCAAAAGAAATCTCGCCATCCAAGATTGATGTGGCGGTCAAGGCTCATCGCCTTGTACTGCGTCAAAACCAGCATCTTTCTCAGTCCGCTGTTCAGGCAGTTGGACAACACAAAATCGATAATTCTGTAGTTGCCTCCGAAGGGCACCGCGGGCTTGGCCCGATCCCTCGTTAAGGGCTCAAGCCGTGTTCCTTTTCCTCCGGCCAAGATCACTGCAAGTGTGTCTTTCATGTCGTCCCTGTACAAACGGAAATGTTGGAGTGGATTAAGCGGTATTGCCGAACGATCCATGCACTATAGCAAAGCCTAGCGAAAATCGCACGGTTGGGAATGTGACAGTTCTCCCCATCGCTTGGATTATACCTGGATATCGCTTAAGGTACGGTCATAGAGACGATAGGTTTTGGTTCGTGTCGTTCCAGCTCTCTCCAGCGAACCTCGCGACAGGTGATTGCTTTCGAGTACCCAGGAAAACTCAGCATCCGTTATTCCCATTGACAAACAATCCGGCAGCATTCGGTCTAGAACTACCAATCCAAGCCCCCATCGCTGGTACTCCGGGACGACATTGGTACTCATGACACGGACCTTCTTTATTTTTTTGCGTCCGAAAAGCAGAGTCAAAAACCCAAACGGAAACAACCGGCCATTGATTTTCTTGATCAATGGATTGAAGTCAGGCAAGCAAATGCCTACTGCAACCGGCTTTCCATCCACTTCCACAAACGAGGTCAAGGTCGGATCGATAAGCAACTTCAGCGATGCTCCAATACTGACGCATTCGGCATCGCTCAACGGGACAAATCCCCAAGTTCCCTGCAACGCTTCGTTGTAGATCTTTAGGAAAAGTTTGACTTCATCGCCAAACTTTTTTCGGTTGGCGGCGCGAAGGGTTACATTAAAGCGCCGTTTGACTTCGTCGATGACAAACTTTAGCTTTGGATCGATGGTCTTTAGCATCGATATATTGGCTTCGTAGGCGTAAAGATCCTGCGTCTTTTCGAAACCGAAGCCGGTAATCAACTTGTCGTAGTAGGGCCAGTTGTAGGTCATCATGAACGTTGGTGGAGTATCAAACCCGTCTACCAGTGCTCCTATCTCGTAATTCAAAGAAGGGTTGCAGGGACCACGAACGTCATCCATTCCCTCACTCTTCAAATAGCGGCTCGCTTCCATGAACAACATATTGGCCGCCTGCGGATCATCGATGCAATCAAAGAAGCCAAAGAAGCCACGTTTTTCACCGAAGCGTTTGTTGTGACCGTTATTGATAATAGCCGCAATCCGACCAGCGACCTGGCCGTCTTTGCGTACAAGAAACGTCCGGCACTTCGCATTCTCGTAAAACGCATGACGTCTAAAATTGACTAACTCCTCCTGATTCATTCGAATGGGCGGAATCCAATTTGGATCATCTTTATGAAGCTTCCAGATGAAGTCCATAAACTCCCGCCGCTGGCGACGATCTTCGACTCGAACGACTTCGTATTTAGAACTCATGGATGCAGTTTAATAGAGTGGAAACGGGCTATCGAGTCATGACTGGTCAAGTCGGATCGGCTTTATTGTCTCTGAATTGACACTCCTTGGAAAGGCAGGACCCGATAGAGTCCGTCCGTAAACCAAAGCTGTATAAAGTTGTCCAATCGGGTAATTGGCTTTTTAGGCACAACCAGAGTATCGCCGTCTCGAAGCCAAATCTCATCGGATGGGTTAGGCGATTTCCCAAAATGTGCTCCTTGGAGATCGAGCATCGTCGATATCAACCGCCAATCCTCGGCCCGGCGGAAAACTACGATCTGCCTGGAATTGGCACCAACTCTGGTGCCCTCGGCTTGAGCCAGTATCTGAGTTACCGTCGTTGGCCGATCCATTTCAAAACGACCCGGCTTTCCGACTTCACCAAAAACGTAACATACATGACTCGCCGTTCTGGTCAACCGAGGTTCAATATCGATCCCAACGTAGTTTTCTCGGTATCGCAAGCTGATTTCGCGTTTGATCTCATCGAGGGTCATACCCAAAACGTACACACTTCCAAGGCCAATCAACTGAATCTTTCCGTCGGGGTTAACTGTGGTTGTAATGGCACGTCCACCCGCTGCGAACGGTCCATTGACCGCATCCTTCAAATCCTCGACGCTGGTATTTACTTTGACGGGCAAGATGTCGATCGCGGGAGCAACAATGTACTGTTTGTACGCGACCTCCAGGTCCTTCCGAAGCGTCTGAATCGTTTTTCCCGACGCGGCCATTGGAGTTTTAAGCAAAGGCACAATCACGGTCCCATCCGGCTGAATTGGCACTCTGGCTTGTTTGATACTGTTGTCCGAAATGGAGTCGAGACTAATCTCATCACCGACCATCAACTTGTATTCCTCGATGGTCTTCTGACGATTGGGAATGTACGTAAAAGTGATCTCGTCGTTGATGCGAATGCGATACTCCAACAGCGATGGCAATCGAACGGGACCGATGTACTCACCATGCCACAGCGGGTCGAAACTAATTCGCTGGGCGTCCCCCCAGCGTTTTTCTCCCGAGGGATCTTGCGAGCAATCAATACCGGTAATGCAGGGCTTGCAAGCCGCGGAGGTTACTCCAGTGGGCTGTTGTGGAGGGCACATCTGCACAGCAGTTGGAATTCGACCACACCCACCGCAGCGACCGCATCCTGCTGTGCCGCCACAACCGCAGGATTGCATCCCAAAACCGGCATATTGCGATGGGGCAATCGTGTATTGTGCGTTCAATCGGTCGACGCAAACGGTGCTAGTTAGAAGGCACCAAGCGACTAATACGAAGGACAGCTTCATCTTCTTATTAATGTTAATGTATTGATTTTTCATTTTTTGAAAATCTTCGAAAACAGACTGTTGCTTGACTTGGCGCTGCGAACCTCTGGACCGTTACCTGTGTGGACAATTGATGGTGCATTACTAGGGGCGACGTTTTGTATTGGAGAGGCCATGGTTGGCCTCGGACTATACTTGGCAAAGACGGCGGGATCCACTTCCGTGATTTCAGGATTGTTCGCGGTGTATTTTGGGACGGCAGAGGATAATGCAGTGGCTTGCTGCACTGCGTATTCCGCGTCCGCAATTGAACCTCGCCTTCGATAAATCTCCGCCAGGTTATTCCATGCGTTTGCATTTGGCTTGTGTTGGATCGAAGCGGAAAGTGCCGTGTACGCATCTTCCATTCTGTCCAGGTGAATGAGCGCGAACCCAAGCTGGTTGGCGACTTCGCTTTGGGATGGTGCAATCTGCATGGCTGCTTGATAGCACACGACCGCTTGATTTCGAAACATGTTTGACCGAGTTGGGTTGAGCTCAGCGTCTTTTTCAAGGGTTTTTCCGTAGGCATAGAGCAGGTCTGCGGCCCAAGGATGGCCATCCGACGCGGATACCAATTGATACCGAGCAAACCAGCGATAATGCATTGCAGCCAACTCAGGCGAGGTGGTATCCAGTGGCCTGCCTTTGAGCGCTTCGGTGCTATGGGTATCGACGATGGATTGGACTCCCGAGCCTTGACGACCGCCAATGTTTTTTTGAAAATCCGCTTCCTCGCGGAGGGCGGTGGTGGCTTTTTCAAAGGCTGCCTCGCTGAACATGCTTCCTCGATGCAAATCCATGGTTCGATAGAGGCGAAGCAAACCTTGACTGGCTTCTTCTCTAGCACTAAGAACAGCACCTCGCCTTAATAGGGAGTCGCATCGCTCCAGTCGTTGTTTGAGCTCTTGCTCGACCGATTGCCAACCTGGAAGCGACTCGAGTGCCTCTGGCGCGTTGGCTGAGGCGGCAGCTGGGTTCGATACCAGTTCGTGGTGGACGCGCTGGGCTAGAGCGATCCGTTTCATCTGGAGCTCATCGTTGGCTGGTCTGCTCACCGGTGTTTCAACTTTGCCAACATTGACCCTTTCCTCTTGGGAGCCATTTGGCGAAACGGGAATCGCTTCTTGGACCGAATGAACCAGTAACGGTTGCCCGTTTGCGACCGGTGCGAAATCACTTCGGTTGATTGACTTCGGCTGGGTGTTGGGATTCGCACTCGACGATGTCGATACGCGAATGGATTCCAAATCCATTTCTTGGCTGACGAGGCTGTCTTGGCTGTCTTGGCCTTTTTGAGCGTTGGGCCGATTGGCAGATCGAGCCACAACCGGTTCCTCGCGACCTGCCGTTGACTTCGCGGATGCCGTTTGGGAAGGAAGCAACGATGTCGCTCCTTCGTCCTCTCGGTCCGGTAATCCGGTACCAATACGACGGCTGCTGCGAACGGCGAGCCTTCCGCGAGTTCCGTTCGAATCGAGATCCAAACTTTCTGTCATGCGTTTGTCGTCGGCTTCAATAATCAGACCGCCTGCCTGCACGCGATGCCAATCGGATTGTGCTTCGATTGGCTTTTTCTGGGTCGACGCGTGGTTAGGCAGGGCGGTCGTTGGCGATACCTTCGGCAGTGTAGGCCCCATCAACGTGACAGGTGCCAGTCGCTGCGATTGGATGTCTTGCTGTTCGGCTCCTCGTCTTTCGCTCCTAGCTTCGGGTAGGGCGGAAGCGCCAGGTGGACGCAGTCGACCGCTCGAAACACGGCTTCCATTCTCGGTGCTGACGATAGGCTGGGTCTCCAATCGTCTGGACCATGGCGAAGCGGGCAAATCTCCGTCGGATTGGCCAAAGGACATCGATTTGAGCGAGGCGAAAGAAAGTCCGAATGCCAGGGCAATCGCCAACGTTCTGCGGACCGTTTTTTGATTGAATGCATGGGCAGTGCACTTTTCTGTCGTTCGCAAATTCAATTTCGCTGACATTTCCAACTCCAAAACTCACTTGGGACGTTGCTTTCGGAATCAACGCAACAGGCGTTACATTCGGTATTTTTGGTGCCAGCGAATCAATCATCATGACCACTAGGGGGAGCATCGAGGTTTTGGTCATCGCATAAACCGAAAATCGAGAATAGATTCTCCAAATTACCAGACCCGCCTGACCGTTGGACATTCCGAGGGTGGTAGCTACAATCTTGCCCAATTCCTACGAACAACCAAGTGTTTCATTATTTAAGAGCGACGATCAATGACTGCTATCAAGCGAGTGGCGATATTATTTGCAGGTGGTCCTGCACCAGCCGCGAATTCGGTGATTACTTCAGCGGCCTTCACGCTTTTGAACGCTGGAGTGGAAGTTATTGGGATCAAACACGGTTACTCGCATTTAATTGACTTCGATCCGAAAACACCCTTGGTCGAGGGCAAACAGTTTATCAGGTTCAATTACGAGCGGCTCGAATTCTCTCGCACGGAACCGGGGATCATGATCGGTACGGCCAGGTCCAATCCTGGTAAGGGGGTCTCAAGTCCCGCACATCTGAGAGACGCCGAAAAATCCGCTCCCTTGCACCGCGCCTACTTGGCCCTGCGATCGTTGGGGGTAGACGCCCTGGTGAGCATCGGCGGGGATGACACGCTCAAAACAGCCAACAAGATGAAGTTGTATCAGGACACATTGCCAGCCGACCAAGTTCGAATGCCGGTGATCCACTTGCCCAAGACGATCGACAATGACTACCCTGGAATCGACTTCACTTTCGGTTACTTTAGCGCTGCCGAAACGCTTGCCAACGAGATTCGCAATTTGAATCGGGATGCTGCGGCCGGGCAAGCTTACTTTCTATGTGAAGCCATGGGGCGATCGGCAGGCTGGTTGGCCTACGGAGCTTCCATCGCGGGTGATGCGAGCATGGTCCTAAGCGTGGAAGATATCGTCGGTCCGCTTATGAATTCGGAAACCACTACGGATGCAGACGGTTCCGTGAAAACCCGGACGGTCATGAATCTCGAAGCGGTTGTCGACAAGATGGTTGCCACCATGGTCGCTCGCGAAAAAGCGGGTCGCAATTACGGAGTGATTGTGATCGCGGAGGGGCTCGCCACGTATTTACCCAGTTCTTACTTGGATGGAATCAGCCGGGACGATCACGGGCACATTGCCATATCAAGTCTTGCGATCGGCAAGGCATTTGCAACGATGCTGAGCGATGCTTACACCGCGAAAACCGGAAAGCACCGCAAGGTCAACGGTTTGCAACTGGGATACGAATCCAGGTGTTGTGTTCCCACTGCCTTCGACGTCATGCTCGGTTCGCAAATTGGGGTTGGAGCTTACCGAGCGCTTATCGAGGAAAAACTGAATGGAGTGATGGTTTCGGTCGGCGGTCAGTTCAATATTTCGTACGTTCCGTTTGAGAAGCTAGTCGACCCAGAAACGCTGGTCACTACGGTGAGGTATATCGAAACAAGCAGCGATTTCCACCGAATGGCGAGACTTTTGGAAATGCCATCGTAAGTCCAGGGACCGATCGTTTCCAGAAGGTTCCGATCGAACAAGCCTTGCCGAAAACAGGTTGTATGGTGTAGATTACCGGTGTTCATTGGAGGATAGCCGAATGGTTAGGAACCTGATTCGAAATCAGGCGCCGGGAAACCGGTTGAGGGTTCGAATCCCTTGTCCTCCGCTTGAAATCCCTGCGAATTGCCGCACAAAACCACTTCTAGCCTGTCTTTTTCTTGGTTTGTTTCACGAGTATGCGTGTCGGTTGCGGGGGTTTGCGGAGTCGTTTTTGTATCTCCGTGAGACGATTCTTGGCACGCGTGCGTCGGATTTGTACCACGGCCGATCGCTTTGGCAACGTCCGCATCTGTGACTACTACCCAGATGTCTAACTTTAAAATTTCCGGGGCCGACTAGCCGTTTTTTTCGCAAAATAGAACGCGAGCATCGCGCCACTTTTATCAAACATGTACGTTCCAAATCTTGTTTATCACTTTGTATTTGATCACGGAGAAGTTCGCCAACATCGGCCCGCGTATCGCCGAGCTGCTGCGTCAGCAGAAGGAGACATCGTGAAATACGAAGAGTTAAAAGGCTCGACGTCTTGCCGCGTCGAAATGATCGGAGGGCTATCGAAATGAGCGATTCCTATTCCGTGAGCGGCAAGGCGCTAGCCGCCGGTGTTCCAAATGCGGGGAACGAGGAACCGGCGGCTAG
>JAYTVM010000002.1:0-36102 GCA_043743995.1 Pirellula sp.
GCTCCAGCCTTTACAACGGCCCTGGCGTATTACGACAGCTACCGCCTGCCGCGTTTGCCTGCCAATTTGTTACAGGCCCAGCGAGATTATTTTGGTGCGCATACTTACCAGCGAACGGACAAGCCGGGGACATTCCACAGCGAGTGGCTGGACCTACGCAAGAAACCGTCGTAGTTCAAGCCGCTAACTTTACGCAGGGGCTGATAAACTGGGTGGCACGCTCTGAGGCACGAAGGGCGTTGTGAATCACTTAAGTCATTTGCCACACTTCCCACGCCCATCGCTAATCGCTTTGGGCGTGCCACACGTGCCACACGTGCCACACGTGCCACACGTGCCACAGGGTGGCTGGGCTTTGTTAAACAGGAAAACGTGGGTAGCCACGCTTGCCAAAGCGTGGGTGAACTGCGAGAAACGATCTCGCTCCCCACGGTCTCCGCGACCGTGTCTACCCTCGGTTATCAACTTGACAAAGCACTAGTCTCCTGTCTGCCGATCGACTAATAGGAAACGGCCAGTTATCTGGCGATTCGTCAGCGAATTATGCCCGCGACGCGGTTTCAGCCATAATTCGTTCGGTCGCTGATTGATTGCGCCCTAGCCATGTCGTACATTCAATAGGAGGAATATACTGTTGGCTTACCAACGACCTGCACGATCGGAATAACCCATTCAAGTGTTTCTGACGTGCGAATGTCCCCTTGCCTTAGTGATAGCGAAGCCTCATCGCGGTGTCTCAAAAACCTTCGGAAATCATTGACGCAATTTTGCCGCCAGCAACGAGCGTTGGTTCGTTGGCAAATCTGGGACCTCCCAGTTTCGCGTCCCCGCCTCCATTTGTGCCGGTTTTGCCAGCCGTAGTCGCACCCGTTCCAGTTGCATGGCGTGCCGAATCAAAACCAGCATCAGATCCCTCGAAAAGCAATACTTCTAGCAGTTTTGAATCGCTCAACTATTTTAACGCGAATCCCAAGGTCACCACAAACTCTCAAGTGGCCCCACCACCTGAAACCAGTTTGGACGGACCCGAACCTGAGGAACAGGAGTCGACATGGCATCGTTGGTTGCCGTTGACTTTGCGAGAAACGCCCTCATGGCTGATCAGTTTAACGGTTCATGTAGCCATCATTCTGCTGCTCGCGCTGATCCCGTTGAGCGATAAGATACGAACGTCTATTTCGTTCTTTGCGGGGATGAGTGAGGCCCAGGACGTCGGCGAAGAAATGACTGTCTTTGAAACGCAAGCCGACTCATCGGAATTGGAGGCGAGTCAAACGTTGGCAGCCATGCCAGATCTTTCATTGAGTGAGTTGGTAGTTCCCGACTTTACACCTTCCATCACGCGTTCCGATCTTTTGGTTCCTGTTTTGCTGACCAATGGCTTGCGAGGACGAACTGGACCGATGAAGAGTGCCCTATTGAAAGCGTACGGTGGCACACAAGGGACGGAGGATGCGGTAGAAGCCGGTTTGAAATGGCTTGCACGCAATCAGCGTTCCGACGGTTCGTGGAGCTTGGTCGGTCCCTACAACGACGGTGGCGTCACCGAAAACAAGCCGGCCGCAACGGCCATGGCATTGCTGGCTTTTATGGGGGCCGGAAACACACACCAGTCCGGTGCCTACAAAGAAAATGTGCTCAAGGGAATCGGAATGGTTAAAAAATTTCAGGACAAGGAAGGGTTCTTTGCCGAGCAATCGGTTGGAAACCAACGGACGTACGGCCAAGCTCAATGCACGATTGCTATTTGCGAACTCTATGGAATGACGGGCGATCCGGAACTTCGCGAGGTCGCTCAGAAAGCCGTGCGTTACGCGGAAAAAGCACAGGGGAAAAATGGTGGCTGGCGCTACGCACCCCGCGAAAATGGTGATACCAGCGTCACCGGATGGTATGTCATGGCGCTGATCAGCGCTCGGATGGCCGGATTGGATGTCGACAGCGACGTTTTAGAAAAAGTCCAAGCGTTTTTGGATACCGTTCAACGCTATGGTCGAACGACCCAAGTCAACCCAGATGGTGAACGCTATGCATACCAATCGTACTCGATTGCTACTCCATCGATGACGGCGGAGGGCATGCTTTGCCGACTGTACCTTGGCTGGAATACCAAGGACCCTAGGATAGAAAGCGGCTCGGAATTTCTCTGCAGTCAACCTATATCAGCGGACAAGGGCCGCATCTCATATTACTATTGGTACTACGCCACCACTTCGCTGCACCATATCGGTGGTCGATTTTGGAAGGAATGGAATGAAAAGATGAAGGAAGTGTTGCCTGCGTTGCAAATCAATTCTGGCAAGGAAAAGGGAAGTTGGTCAGCCAACGGAGATCCACATGAAGGTGGCGGAGGTAGGCTCTATTCTACTTGCCTTGCCATCTATTGCCTTGAATCTTATTATCGGCACCTACCTTTGAGCGAAATGGCTCCCAAGCAATGAGCAAAAGCACCCTTTCGGACCCTGTCGAATCGCTTGATGCAATTGGCATATTGGAAACATTGGGCTGGACAGCCGCAATCGTCGCGCTAGACCATATGGACAAGGCTGCACAAATTGTCGTGCTGCAGGCAGAATGGAATGACATGCTCGGCTCGGTCATCAAGATTGCTGGTTCGACCAGTCAGGTGCAGTCGGCACTCGAGGCAGGGCTTAACGCGGCGAATGCGATGCACCCGCCAGCGGACGCCACTTCTGTCTCGAAATCGATGATTCGGTTGATCAATCGACCGGACGAACAAGCTTTGCGAGCCATTTTGAGCCCTGACGAAACCAGCCCACTGATCGAGCAATCGGTCGTAAAGCGCCCGCGAACACTCGCACTCGAAACCACTTCCCTAGATTTTTTTGGAGTTAAGAAAAGTATGGCATCCAATAGCCAAGCACTCGGATTCATCGAAACTCAAGGCTTTACCGCTGTGTTCGAAGCGATCGATACGGCCTGCAAAGCGGCATCGGTTGAAGTCGTCGGAAAAGAAAAGCTGGGGGGCGGTTACGTAACCGTGGTCATTCGCGGAGATGTCGCGGCGGTGAATGCGGCCATCGAAGCAGCCAAACCACGCGTAGAAGGCCTTGGGAAATTAATCGCATGTCATGTGATCGCCAGACCGTCCGATGCAACATTGGGCTTACTTCCCAAGTAAACGGGCTGTTGATTTAGTGATTACATGGACGCATTCGTTTAACAGTCAGCCGTAGGCGTACTTGATACCATGGACGTACGCCTACGGCTGACTGTTAAACGATTAAGTCAACAGCCTGCCCAAACTAGGCTGCTCGACGAACGTCGACGTTCGATTGGCTGTTCATCATGCAAAACTGAGCAGTGGAACAAGACTGCTCAAGCGTACCAAGCGGGCTATAGAATTTGACTTGCCCCTCTTCTTGAAACCAAACCAAACTGAAGCCAGCGAGGGAAAAACGGCGACCACAGTAGGAGCCGTTTCGAATCAGGGTGGTTTCCAATATGGGTGCGTTCACATCGACGTTTCCTCGTTGGGAAACAGCGGCTTGCATTGAACTTCGAAGTGATTCTGCAATGTTCGTCGACATAGAGGCAAATAGTTCCGTGATGGTTCTCGTCGTATGTTCGGACTATCGGCATCGACGTCCCTTGCCTTGGGGCTAATTCGAATAGACGCTACAGATTCACGTCTGTCATTGAGAATGCTATCTTTCGGCTTTTAGGATTCTGTAGATTTTGTTTCTGCGAAATCAGTTTCCCCAAGGCTGTCTACCGGGTACTTGAGCGAATCGGAATGGTTTCGAACAAATGATTGAAAAGGAATGACTCATTTTTCGAATGTAACGGTCCGATGAAAAAAGATGCCAAATGATTCGAGCAACCCTTACTCCTCGGGCGAACCGTTCTAGAGAGTGAAATTGCTTCCTCGCGATTGGGAGACACCACAGTGCAATCTTTTCTATCCCCGGTGGAGAGCAAGTCAGGAGTGGTGTATTCGACTAGCAGTCAGCGTTTTTACCATAGCTGGATACCGGATTCGGTAGCGCCCTGGGCAGCACTGACTCTAGTGCATGGATTTGGCAACCATGGTGGACGATTTTCAGGAATTGGAACCTCGCTGGCAAGTTTCGGGATCGCGGTCCAAGCGATCGATTTGATTGGTCACGGAAGGAGTCCTGGTCGACGTGGCTGCATAGATTCTTACGATCAATTGCTGGACGATGTGTGTGTCAGCTTGCAGCATTCGAGGGAGAGTTTCCCCCGGACGCCCCAGTTTTTATTTGGCCACAGTATGGGTGGGAATCTTGTGCTGAATTTAGGGCTGAGACGACCGGAAGATCTAACGGGAGCCCACGGATTGATTGTTAGTTCACCTATGTTGAGAGCGGGTACGATGCCCAAGGAACACATCATGAATGCAGGGCGATGGCTGGCGACCAAGATTCCAAACTGGAGAATCAAAGCGCCCGTAGAGGCGGCGAAATTAAGCCAGGACAGAAGGGCTCAGGATGCCTTCCTTCGGGACCGTTTGGTGCATCGAAACATGTCGTTGAGGCTGGCATCCAACTTAGTCGACAGCGGTGGATGGGCACTTGAAAACGCTTCCTTGCTAAAAACCCGTACACTTTTGATGCACGGTTCCGAGGACACCTTGACAAGCCCGACAGCGACTCAAGCATTTGCGGAAGCATCCAATGGGATGGCAACCTTTCGACTGTGGAATGGTTGTCGGCATGATCTGCACGATGATTTGCAGCGAGAGCGAGTCTTCGACTACATGACCCGCTGGATAAAGCAACAATGCATTACCAGCTTCAAGATCACTCGGCCAGTGATGGCAAGAATTGCCTAATCCATGAAAGTCGACGTCTGTACTTTTTCGCCGCCGTTGGGGGTTACCAGCGCATCTAGAACCGATTGAGGTATTGTCGACGGAATCCTGAGCGACTCCTCATCTACCGTCATAGCGGTGAAGCTACCTTTGTGGAGACCGCCAACGTCTACCATGGGTTTGTTGCCCACTTTAAAGCTGCGTCCAATGTCGATGTCACCAGGAGCGCACCATTGAATGTTGTTGTTCGTTTCGACTAGCAAGATGGTTGGCTTGTCGATGTTTTTTGGTGAGAGTGGGCCAGAGGGTGGAAACAGAGTACCGGCCCCTGTAATCAATACATAATTTGTTTCGTGGCCGGAATTCGCATCCGGCGAGTTTGGGCTGGCAAATTCGGCAGGCATCCCACGGTGCAAGTTGGAATTGGCTACGCTGTCCCAGGGTTGTTTTAATTCGAACCGTTTGTAGAGATCGTCGTAACCGAGAAACGGAAGAATCAGGACTCGCCAAGAGTAAAGCGGTTTTCCTTGCAAATCGAACACCACTGGCGGCGGATAGGTTCCAAAGCGATCCGCATAGGCGTTGAGTGCAACGGCGATCGATTTCATGTTTTCAAAGTCACGCCCTTGGGCAGATCGCCGGATGTTTTGTTGCATGCGAGGCCATAAGAAGACTATGGTTGTTGCAATCATGAAGACGCCGAGACCGACTATTGCGACTCCAATCATGGCAGGCATCCAGCCTCGATTCTTTGCCGGCGATCGTGTTGATTTCGATTTGGTTGGGGATTCCAATGATGGAACCAACACACCTTGCGAGTTGAAATACGGCATGGTCACGTTTTTCCCGCAACTGACGCATGGGCCGGATTGACCGGCAAACCGGTCGAGCACTTTCGTTCGATTATGGCAGTGAGGACAAACGAATTCAAAAGGCATAGTAGATGGACCTAACGCTTAATGCCTATGAACTGATAATACGGTGTTCTAAGCAATGGCAGATATGGGATTTTCGCTCGAGCCTCATTGAGCATGGATGTCGCCAGCCTATTTTGCAAGTACGGAATATGGTCCGCACTTGGAAATACGTTGTCCGTCGCAAACCAAGTTGGCCAAAACGAACGGGTGGACCAACTGTGTCGTTTCAGTCCTTCGGCTGCAAACTTCCGCGAGACATAAAAATCCACAACACCAAGTCTGCCGCCTGGCTTAAGGATTCGGATGGCGTTGTCGATTGCCGCAAACCAATCGGGGATCATGGTTAGTGAGTACGAAAAAGTGACGACGTCAGCGCTCCCCTCTGGGGGTGTCCAGGTGGTTGCATCTCCGGTGACCGCTTCGACATTTTTCCAGCCGTGGCGTTCGGAACGTTTGTTGACGATCCCCAAGAGCGAAGTGGCCAGATCGACCACGTATACCTTTGAGATTTTAGAAATGTTTGGACCGATAAACTCTAAATTCGCACCTGTTCCGCCGCCAAAGTCGACCCAAACCGCTGGCTCCGATTTTCCAAGCGTTTCATAGACATGTTCGCGCCCTTGTAACAATCTCTTACGGAAATCGTCGTACCCTTCCGCTTGTCCGGAATAAAAACTCTCCATTCGCTGTGCGTGGTCTTTGCCACGAACCGGGCGAAGAACCAAATGGTAGAGTATTTTTAAGTCATTTCGGATCGACATGGAGCAGGGCTTTATTTGGAGCTACATCGGTGGCGAGCAGGTCGTCGACTGGTTTAGGAATCACTAGCGTAACCCAGTTTTCCGTTTTTGGTAACCTCGGTCTTGCTCGCATGCCGCAACTCCCAACCAAGCCACTGAATGGTCGTTCCAATCAATACGTGCGCCACCACGAAGCCAGATACGATCATGCTGAATTCCCAGTTGAGATAGTCCAGTTTCACTGTGTTTTTCCATTCTTCGGCTCGGCGGATCGTCTCGATTCCAAACGTCGCAAAGCCGATTGCGAGCCAAACGCGATACCATTTCCACGGACGCAAAGTGGCATTTAACAGGGCTTGATGGAGCAAACAAAAAAAAGAGGCGATCAACAGGAGAAAGGGTATCCCCTGATTGTAATAATTGCGAAAGGAGCGGTACGAAACGTTGCGCAGCATTAGCGATTGGCTAACGGTCAAGGCCATTACCGACGAAAGAATGGTCAGTAGCATCAAGAAAAGAAAGCCAAATCGAAATCTTCCTGACGCGCGTTCTTCGGACAGCCGTTGTTCGGGTGTCGGGTTTTGACGCCCCAACGCAACTCGCCAAACCTTCCACGCAATCAAATCGAACACCCCGATAAAAACGCTTATTCCAAAGAGCATGGCAATCAAAACCAGCGAGTCTTCCTTAGACAAGTCGGCGCACTGGACGGAGGCTGCTAACGCGAGCAAGATGACAAGTACATTGAGCGCTGCGCCCGTCAGGAATCGCCATTGCGCTTCGCCGTATCTCAGCGAATAGATGAGTCCAAACAGTCCCAATTCACTGATAAGAATCCCGCCACAAAACCAAAGTCCCATATCGGAATCTCTGGGCGAGTAAAAATAGGCAATCGGCGGAACAACAACATGTCCAACCAAAAACAATGTGGCGATCGGCAAAACGGACCACAAAACGTTTCTCTGCCCCGATATCTTATCCGGCATAGTTTCGGACGCTCCGTGCCGTGATTCTCGACATGGGGTGTCGAGAATCACTTGGTGCAAAGTCGAACTAGAAACCCTTGAACGGGTGGGCTGCTGTATCCTTTTTGTCCAACATCTCCTGGACCGACGGGCTTCCCTTCATGGCGCTGGAGATGGCATCTTTGGTGGCGGCGTAGTTGAACTCGTAGATCTTTTTGTCATCTGCGGCTGCAGGATGAATGAATACTCCACAGACAACGACAAGATTCTCTGCTTGGTCTTTAGGAATTACGCCACTTGCAACGCTGTCCGCAACCGCCTTAGCAACGGCGGCCTGGGCTGGCCCAAACATTTGGACGGCTTGCTTCATGCCTTTGATCGTTACCTTGGTGATCATTACGGTGGATGGCTTGACCGCGACGTTCGGTGCGAGAACTGCAAGCAGGTTGCTGTGGCCACTACTTTGGGTAGCAAGTGCGTTAGCGAACGCAGTACCGACAGGACCATCCTTGCTGCCAATCATCAAGTCGATGTGTGCAATTTCGTTTCCTTCGCCTACCAATGATTCGCCGACAAACATGGACATGGTGGATTCCTAAACGTGAGAGTTGGGTCTTAATTTCGCGAACTACGCGTGATTGAACAGGAAAAGGTAGCAAACTGCTACGTTCTTGCAACGCAATCTAATGCTCTCTTCGCGATTTCTAACGTGCGAATCCCAAAAATCCACAAAATTGCAAAGGGTCGGGGAGCAACAAAAGCATTGTCAAAACAAATATTCTTACGATTGACCCGCTTCGAGCAGGTTAATTTTGACCGGAAACAAGCCTTCGGTACGGGGTTTGCGTTTGATCTTAAAACAAGGGTTTCTCGTGTGATCGGACCCTTTAACGGCCTTCCTATGGTTCCCTACTCATCCCTTTGTCGTCAAGGATTATGACCATGAAACTGAAATTGTTTGGCTTGCTGTCCATCGCTTCAGTCACGTCGTTAGCACATCCCATGCTCCTCGGAGATGACAATACGCAGGAAAATCGCGTAACCAAAAACCGTACACTTGCAGCGTCCGAACCGACGCTGGCAGCGTCGGCCACGACCAGTGCCACGATCAGTGCCACGACCAGTGCCACTACCAACGGTGCCACGACCAACCGTATTGTCAAGAAAACGACTCGGACTCCGAACGTATCCGCAAAAAAAATAGAGATGTTTGACGCGATTGAGAATGGGCTCATCACCGTTGACTACATCGGCAGAGATGCGACCCAAGCAAATCTCATCTTTCGCAATCAAGGGAAGGAACCACTCGACATCGTATTGCCAGCAACCTTTGGCGCGGTTCCGGTTCTAGCTCAAGGATTCCCTGCAGCCGGAAATGGACTTGGTCAAGGTGTCGGTCTGGGGCTTGGGGCTGGCCAGGGGGGCGGTCAGAGTATCGGCGGCGGAATTGGGGGAGGCGGCAATGTCGGCGCTCAAGGCTTTGGACAAGGTATCGGACAAGGTATCGGACAAGGGAACGGCCAGGGGGGTGGTGTTCAAGGTCCTGCTGGCGGCGGTTTCTTTCGGGTAGAACCCGACAAGCCACGTAAAATGTCGGTTGCAACGATCTGCCTTAATCATGGTAAGGCCGACCCAAATCCGAGGTTGAAATACAAAGTAGTAAGGCTGGCGGAAGCCAACGAATCGAAAGTGATCGAAGGCTTTTGCCGTGGTTTGGCAGATCGAAAAATCAGTCAAAACGTGGCGCAAGCGGCAGTATGGCACGTCGCAAATGGAATGTCTTGGGACGAGCTCATTCAAAAACCGAAGGTAGTTTCGCAATACACCGGCATCGAAATGTTCTTTTCTAAAGGTGAAATCGAAGCGGCCAAGCGTTTGACGGAACTTCATGAGAATTCGGAATATCTCGGAAAAGGTAACTAATCATGTCAAGACGATATTCAGCTCGCCCAACTTGGGTCTTATCCGGATTGATTTCTGCAGGCCTAGGTTTCGGACCTATGATCGCAGCAGGAAATGGTGCCCCATTTCAAAGAAACGGCTCTTTCTCCGAAGCCAGTGCCGCACACAACTCAAGCGGTGAAAGAACCGAAGCAATCAAACTGCTCGCGGCCGAAGAAGCATCTCGCCTGGTGGCTAAACAGCAGATGGAAGCCCAGGTCACGAATATCGTGAGATTGGCCAACTCAAGTGGTGATCCGTCGACGACCAAGGTTTCCTTAAAAGCGTTGCAGGATCGGATTCGGCGAGCGACCGAATTGGATGCGGATACTCGAACTCGGCTCGATTCCCGCGTTGGCTCGGCAATCGAAGTTGCTGCCCGAGCGGAACAGAATTTAAAGGAACGCCTCGCCAGCCGAGAGGGTATTCAATCAAATCAAGCGGCGTCCAAGCGATTGATCGCGGAAACGGAACGCCGCAACGCCACGGTACAGCAGTTGGTGGAACGTTTCAATTCGCTCCTGGACCAGCAGCTCTTCGTTTCAGCAAGCAACGAAATCGCCCCTCAGATTACTGCCATCGATAGAAACTCGAAGATCGATGTCGTCACCAACATCAAATCCAGTATGTCGGCCAATGAGCATTTGATCAAAGATTCGGTCAACAAGCGAAGCCGAGCGTTCGCGGATTCATTGACTTTAAATGAACAACTGCTGACTCCATTCGTCGATGAACCGCCACTGATTTACCCGGCCGCAGACGTGTGGCAAGCGCTGAGCGCCCGACGTCGGGAACGGTATGGATCGATCGATCTTTCGGGTGGTAAAGAATCCGAACGAAAGATTTACCGAGCACTCAATGAACGAGGAGAAATCAATTTCAACGGCACGCCGCTATCCGGCGTCGTGAAGTATTTCCGAGAGTTCCACTCGATTCCAATTGTGATCGACGACACGGCGCTCGACGCCGAGGGTGTTACGCCGGATGAGCCAATAACGCTGGAGCTTCCAACGGTGTCCTTGCGATCGGCTCTCAAGTTGATCCTCGAACCGTTGCAGTTGACTTATGTCATCGAAGACGAAGTCATGCGGATTACGAGCAAAAGGACGTCAGCCAACGTGGTACGAGTTTACCCTGTCGCTGACCTTGTTGTACCAATCGTTCCGCCGATGGGTGGAGTTGGCGGCGGCGGGTTTGGCGCTGGAATGGGCAATGGAATGGGTGGCGGCCCGGGAGGAGGAGGCGGCGGGTTTGGTCAAGGTGCCGGTTTCGGCTTAGGGGGTGGGCGGAATGGAGGAGCAAGAGGATTTGCGGGGAGGGGTCAATTTCGGGGCAAACCTTTTTGAAATTGGCCGTCAAGGCAGCTTGGCTGCGGAAAAAACAGCATTTGGCTCAATAAATTGCATCATGATGATTGGAATTTGTCGATTTGGAGTGTACCGTAAGATAATATTCGGTGGACGAAAAACGTCGAGCAGTTCCATGTGGATCGTAGTCTGTCAGAAATGACAGGATGCGACGGTTCTTAAATTTACAATTTCTGCAAACTGAATTTTTGATTTTCATTAGGATTTGAGGGTGTTGACATGAAACGGAAACTGACCAGTTTTTTGGCGTTGGCGATTGCTTTTTCCTATGCATCGACGAATCTTCGCGGTGACGACACGCCTGAAAATAAGGTGAGGTCGGTTTCGTCCGAATCAAAGAAGCCTGCCAAAAAGTCCTCATCCAAAAAGGCCGAGGCCAAGACAGTCGAAATGTTCCAAGCAATGGAGCAAGGTCTTTTGACAGTTGACTACATCGGCAAAGACGCCAAAGAAGCCAATCTGATTTTCAAAAACAAGGGTAACGATCCTATCAACGTTGTCTTGCCAGCAACCTTCGGCGCAGTGCCTGTTCTAGCTCAGGGAATGATGGGCATGGGCGGTATGGGTGGCGGTGGCATGGGTGGCATGGGCGGTGGTGGAATGGGTGGCATGGGCGGTGGTGGCATGGGCGGCATGGGAGGCGGCGGTATGGGCGGCGGCCAAGGTATGGGCGGTGGTATGGGCGGTGGCGGCATGGGAGGAATGGGAGGAATGATGGGCGGTGGCGGCATGGGTGGCATGGGCGGCGGCGGCATGGGAGGAATGATGCGTGTCGAACCTGACAATCCCCGCAAGATGACCGTAGCTACACTTTGCCTCAATCATGGGAAAGCCGATCCAAATCCACGAATGAAATACAAAGTGGTTCGTCTGGCCGAAGTCAATGACTCGCCCGTCATCGAAGAGTTCTGCAAAGCCTTGGCAGCTGGTAAAGTTAGTCAAAACACAGCCCAAGCAGCCGCTTGGCACGTTGCAAACGGCTTGTCGTGGCAAGAATTGATTCGCAAACCTCGTGTTGTTTCGGAATACACGGGCGTTGAGATGTACTTCTCAGGCTTCGAAGTTCAAGCTGCGATGCGACTGACTACTCTTGCAACACAAGAAGCAGAACGTCTTGCGAGCTACAACGCACAGAATTCCGTAAACTCTCAAAGCAAAGTCGAAGAAGAGTCCATTGGCGACAAGCTCGCCAAGTAGCCCGCATGGCGGCCGTGGCTGAATTCGTGAGAATTCAGGATGCACGGTCCCCTCGCTCAAAACGAAAACAGAGCCTCGGATTTTCCGAGGCTTTTTTCGTTTTGTTTGGCTGGGCTACGCGAAATAGGTGTCTAAGTGTAAATTCATAGCCCGGGATAGCTGTGAAAGCGTAAGAAAACGAATACCGCACGCAGTGGACCACCCTTACATGACGCCAATCAATTTCCTAAGCATCGAACAATGAAAACGGACGAGTTACGCGAAAAGTATCTGACTTTCTTCCAATCCAAGGGACATCATCGCCAAGCCAGCGACGTGCTCGTTCCAACCTGGGACCCGTCCGTACTGTTCACGCCAGCCGGAATGAACCAGTTCAAGGATCATTTTCTCGGCAAGGTGAAACTGGACTTCACCCGTGCGACGACCTGCCAAAAGTGCTTGCGGACTGGCGACATCGATAATGTGGGTCGAACCGCCTACCACCATACTTTTTTTGAGATGCTTGGAAATTTCAGCTTCGGCGATTATTTCAAAGAGGAAGCGGTCGCTTGGGCGTGGGAGTTCCTAACCGACAAGAAATGGTTGGCAATCGACCCCGCCCGATTGACCGTGACCGTCTACAAAGACGATGACGAAGCCTTCAAGATTTGGAACGAAAAGATTGGGTTGCCGACGAGTCGTATCAGCCGCCTCGAGGAGGATGAGAACTTCTGGCCAGCCTCGGCTCCGAGTCAAGGACCCGACGGAGTTTGTGGTCCGTGCAGCGAAATTTATGTCACACTAGACTCCGGCAAAACCGTCGAGATTTGGAATCTCGTCTTCACCCAATTCAATCGAGTTGGGGATCCGCCGGACAACCTGCGACCATTGCCAAGCAAAAACATCGATACCGGCATGGGGATGGAACGAACTGCGAGTGTTCTGCAAAATGTGCCGACCAATTTTCATATCGATATTTTGATGCCGATTGTGCAAGCTGCTTCCGAAGTGTGCGGCGTTCCCTATCAATACGAAAGCGATAACGGACGTCGGCTTCGACGGATCACCGACCACGTACGAGCATGCACTTTTGCTATCCATGAAAACGTCTATCCCGGTCCCAAAAAAGCCCGCTATGTCATCAAGCGGCTGTTGCGTAGAGCTGTACTCGACGGCCATCAAATGGGCTTGCGTGAGCCGTTCCTTCACCAATTGGTTCCTGTGGTGGCCCAGATGATGAAAGCGGTTTATCCTGAGCTTTCTCAAACCACCGAGCGGGTGACGCAAGTCATGCGCCGGGAGGAATCGGATTTCTTTGCGACCATCGATTCAGGTTTAGATAGAATTGGTCGCGTATTCAATGACATGCAGTCGTCGGGACGTGTGATGGTTGACGGCAAAGAAGCAGCCAGCCTTTATCAGACCTATGGCGTGCCGCCTGAAATGTTTCAGCAAATCGCAGCCGAAAAGAATCTTACTTTCGATTGGGACGGCTATCGGGCCGCCATGGGCAAGCATGGTGAGATCAGCGGCGGCGGGGGCATGGACGAAGTCTTTGAAACGGGACCGATCGAAACCCTCAAGGAAGCCCTTCAGCATTGCGAATTTTTGGGATACGAAAAAACCCAAGCCGACGCCCTTGTTAAAGGAATCATTGTCGGCAGGCCCAAGGCCGATCATTTGGTTAGTTCGGTCAAGACATTAGAAGCAGCCGAATTGACACGCATCGTTTTGGATCGATCCCCTTTCTACGGTGAAAGCGGTGGTCAACTCGGAGACTCTGGCCAACTCGTTAGCCCCAAGGGGACCTTCGAGGTCACGGACACCCAGCGCAGCGGCGAATTGATCATTCACTACGGTTCGATGAAATCAGGTGAGCTCAAAGAAGGTGAAATGGTGACGGCACTTGTGAACGAGCCGCATCGCGATGCAATTCGTCGTGCCCATTCAGCGACCCATATTCTTCATTATGCCCTTCAAAAGACGGTTGGTGGACACGCGCAACAGCAAGGCAGCAAGGTCGATGCAGATTGGCTGCGATTTGACTTCAGCAATCAAGAGCCGCTTACCGAAGAGCAGCTCAAGACGGTGGAGTCGGTCTCCAACGAACGAATCAAAGATTCCGATCCGATCGACTGGGAATTGGTACCGCTTGCAACTGCTAGAGAGGCAGGGGCGATGATGCTCTTTGGCGAAAAGTATCCAGATCCGGTTCGCATGGTCAGCATTGGAGAGTTTTCGAAGGAGCTATGCGGTGGTACACACGCAAATCGAACCGATGAAATCGAAATGATTGAGATTCTAGCTGAGGAGAGTGTGGCCTCAGGCATTCGTCGAATCACCGCCGTTACCGGCAAACGAGCTGTTGAACAACGTAAGAAGGTGGAGAAACTCGCATCCCAGTCTGCTTCGATGCTCGGTTGCTCAATTGCCAACCTAGGCGAAAAGACAATGGAATTGGTTATGGCCGTTCGCAAATTAAAAAAGATGGCCAGCGGTACCGGAAACGAGGCGGTTCCGGAACTCATCGTTCAGGGAAAAGCCATTCCCTCCAGCGAAAAGTACACTTTGACTCGTGCGGCCTACAAGCAGGCAGCGCGAGCATTGAACGTGTCGTTCGAAGAGGTTCCGCACCGAATTGAGGCGATGCTCACGGAGCAGTCGCAGTTGCATCAACAATTGCAACAGATTTCGTCCCAGGGGGGGATGTCGGTCGAGGATCTTTTGAGCCAAGCAGAGACGGTTTCTGGTACCCAGATGATTGTTGCCGAAACCCCTCATGCCAACGCGGGAATGATGCGACAGTGGATCGATCAATTGCGCAAGCGCTCCTCGGAACCCATTGCCATTCTGTTGGCCAACTGCATAGATGACAAAGTCACTTTAATTGCGGGAATAAGCCAAACGCTCGTAGAACGAGGCTTCAGTGCTGGCAAATGGATAACGCCAGTCGCCGAAACCGTCGGCGGTGGTGGAGGGGGCAAACCTGACTTAGCACAGGCGGGTGGAAAGCTCCCTGGAAAACTCCCCGAAGCGCTGCAAGTTGCCAGAGATACCTGGCACTCGATGTTGGCCTAACCTAACGATACTCCCTCTCCACTCCTACTTCATAGTCTTCGCGACGAGCCTCTCCATGTCGAATCCTGCCAACGGCCAAATCGCCAACGTTCTCAATGAGACGCGAGTCTTTCCTCCTAGTGAAGCCTTTGCGAAACAATCCGTGGTAGGTTCGTTGGCCGCCTACGAAGATTTGTACATGGAGTCGATTAAAGATATCGAAGGGTTTTGGGGGAAGGAAGCACAGGAACATCTGCATTGGTTTGAACCGTTTCACACTACTCTCGAATGGAAGAACCCACTTGCTAAATGGTTTTTAGGAGGCAAAACCAATGTTTCCTATAATTGCCTCGATGCTCATGTCCTTAGCGGCAACGGAGATCGCGTTGCATTTTATTGGGAAGGCGAACCAGGCGACCGTCGCACGATCACGTATTCGGATATGCTTCGAGACGTTTGTCGATTTGCAAACGGACTCAAGAAACTTGGTGTCGAAAAAGGAGACCGAGTTAGTATCTACATGCCGATGGTGCCTGAACTGGCAGTCGCTATGTTGGCTTGCGCTCGCATCGGTGCGATCCATTCCGTAATCTTCGGTGGTTTTAGTGCAGAGGCTATTTCTGATCGCAACAATGACGCCCAAGCCAAACTGCTGATCACCGCCGACGGCGGGTGGCGACGTGGCAAGGCGCTGTCGTTAAAAGATACAGCCGACGAAGCCTTGGCAAAGAGCCCTACGGTCGAGAATTGCATCGTCCTAAAACGGGTTGGCAGTGCTACGAATATGCAGCCCGGACGCGATGTGTGGTGGCATGATCTCATTGAGCACGAATCGGACGTTTGCCCCGCCATGCCGATGGATAGCGAAGACTCCTTGTTCATTTTGTATACCAGCGGTTCTACCGGAAAACCCAAAGGAATTCGCCATACGACCGCAGGTTACAATCTTTATGTGAAACGAACGTTTGAATGGGTCTTTGATCACCGCCAGGAGGACATATTCTGGTGTACCGCCGATTGCGGTTGGATTACTGGTCATAGCTACATCGTCTACGGCCCCATGTCGGCTGGTGCGACTCAAGTCATGTACGAGGGGGCTCCGAATTGGCCGCAGGAGGATCGATTCTGGGACATCATCGAACGCTACAAAGTATCGATACTCTATACGGCCCCGACCGCTATTCGAACGTTTATCAAGTGGGGCGATCACCATGTCGACAAACACGACCTCAGTTCCTTGCGGCTGTTGGGTAGCGTCGGCGAGGGGATCAACCCAGAGGCATGGATGTGGTACTACGAAAAGATTGGTGGCGGACGATGCCCGATCGTGGATACATGGTGGCAGACCGAAACTGGGGGCATCATGATGTCTCCATTGCCCGGTGCAATCCCATGCAAGCCCGGTTCGTGCACCCGACCTTTGCCTGGAATTGTCCCGAGAGTTTTGGGAAACTCGTTGGCAGAGGTCGACGCCAACCACGGTGGCATGCTATGTATTGAGAAGCCATGGCCTGGCATGCTGCGAGGGATTTGGGGCGATGATGCGCGCTATCAGCAACAATACTGGTCTCTGGTCCCCGGTATGTATTTGACCGGCGACAACGCACGTCGTGACGATGACGGTTACTATTGGATCATGGGACGTATCGACGATGTGATCAACGTCTCAGGGCATCGGCTCAGCACCATCGAAGTCGAAAGCGCGCTTGTCAGCCATCCGGCGGTGGCCGAAGCGGCCGCTGTGGGACGGCCAGACGAGATCAAGGGCCAGGCGATCACAGTCTTCGTTACGCTCAAGAATCATGAGCCAACCGATGCGATGCGCGAAGCGCTCAAGAAGCACGTGCGAAAAGAAATCGGTGCGCTCGCGGTTCCGGACGATGTTCGGTTCACGTCGTCGCTCCCAAAAACCCGCAGCGGCAAGATCATGCGTCGTTTGCTGCGAGACATCGCCGCGGGCAAAGAAGGGACTGGCGACACGTCGACGCTCGAGGACTATTCGGTCCTGGTTCGACTACGCAACGACGATGAGTCGTAACGGATTAGTTTGCCTTTCGAAAGCTTTCGATCTCACCGAACTCCGTTTCGTCCAACCGAAACGCCAACGCTCCGCGAATGCCTGCGACTTGTTCCTGCGTCCGAATACCAACGATGGCAGCAGTAATAGCAGGATGATGTAGAACCCAAGCCAACGCCACTTCACCTGCCGTTCGCCCGTGCCGACTACCGATATGGTTGAGTTTGTGGGCGATCTTCAAATTGCGTGACAGCAACGGTTCTTGAAAATGTGGGTTACGAACCCGCCAGTCATCCGGCGGGAGATTTGCGACACGTTCCTGTGTCATGGACCCTGTGAGCAAACCAGAACCCATCGGTGAATAAGCCAGTACACCGATCTGGTTGTCAGCGACAAAAGGCAGGACCTCTTGCTCAACTTCAGGCCGCACGAGCGAAAACGGGGGTTGGAGCGAAGTCACAGGTGCGATCGACTGCACGCGGTGCAATTGTTGAACATTGAAATTGGAGGCACCAATCCATCGCACTTTTCCTTCTTGTTGAAGTTCCGCCAAAGTCCCCCAGCCCTCTTCTACGTACTCGTCTGGCTCAGGCCAATGGATTTGGTACAAGTCGATCGTTTCCACTTGCAAACGCCGCAGACTGTCCTCACATTCTTGGCGAATGGAAGCGGCTCTCAAGTCCTTTTGGATTTGACGTACTTGATTCCAATTGCGACCGCATTTCGTGAACACAAACGGACGCTGTCCCGAATAGGTTTTTAGGGCTTGAGCGACCACTTCCTCGGAATGACCGAGACCGTACACAGCGGCCGTATCGATCCAATTCATACCAGCATCCAAGGCGGCATGAATCGCTTTGACCGAATCGCCATCGTCCTGTGCACTCCATGAAAAAGCCCATCCGGCACCGCCGATTGCCCAAGCGCCAATTCCCAACGGGGAAAGAAACATGTCGGAATTGCCAAGTCGTTTGTTTTGCATAAATCGAAAGAATGTCTAGAGGGGCGGAGTCTGTTTCCAAGTAAAGCTCTGTCACACATAAGTTACAATCAAATGCTTGCAATTGCGATGCTCAAAGCGTTTGCCAGCATTTGCCATTTTGGGAAGTCCGCAATTGCTTCGCAAGGCAAATTCCTTAAATCCGATACAACGCGTTCCATCGACGGAATCTGAACTGATTATTGGGCTTTTGCAGAACGGTACAGTGTCGCGGATTGACGAAACTCAGTCAGGTCAACAAGGATGTTGGCAAACGAAGCAACTCACGGATGAGACACATGAGCAGTTCAGTAAAAGGCGTCAAGCTACGTATTCTTTTGGCTAGCCTGTGCATCGGATCCGCGACCATCGGCATGTTAGGGGCTCAGCAAGTCAGCGGGCCAACGATGGCGTTTCAGCCCATCGAGGATTACGCTGCAAGCCGAAGCGATGGGGTCTATGACAGCTCCCTTCCCGTTTCCTATGTTTTCAATGAATCTGACAACGCTTCCGCCGAAGATGTTGCCAAGGCCAAGGGGCTCACCGAAGCCGACATCAAGAAGATCATCGACAAACATTTAAAGGATAAGGAGGCTGAGAAAGAGAGCAAACTCACAGACAAGGAAAAGAAGGACCGTGACTTGACGATGACTGCGAAATGGAACGACGGTTTAGAACTGCAATCCAAGAATAAGCACTTCAGAACCCATATCGGCGGACGGGTTCAGTTTGATACCGCTTGGTTTGATGTTCCGCAGAACGTCAATCAAAATATCAATGTTCCATACGGTGATGGGGCTGACTTTCGACGGGCAAGAATACGACTTGATGGAACATTATATGAAGTTCATGAGTACGCGGCCGAGTTTGACTTCGTCAATTCGGCACGCATTCGAAACCAACCGGGGACAACAGGATTCTTCGATGAGACCCTCACTTCACCAACAGACCTGTGGTGGACCCTCAAAGAGTTGCCCATCGTCGGAAATTTGAAAATTGGAAATCAAAAGGAGCAGATTGGCTTCGAACACATCGTGAGCAGCCGCTACTTGCCATTCATGGAACGATCCTTCAATCAAGATGTTTTCTACGGTGGACTCTTCAATGGATTCCAACAGGGAGCTTCTGTTTTCAATACGTACGGGAACGAAGTTGGGGTTTGGAATCTTGGAATCTACAAGCCGACCAACAATGTCTTTAGCAATTCAACTGGGGATGGCGACTACTCGGTCACTGGACGTGTGACGCGGCTGTTGGCTTACCGGAACGATGGTCGAGAGCTTTTGCACATTGGACTGTCTGGACGTCAAAGTTCTGCGGTTTCGCAAGCAGGGGTGCCAGGACGTTTCCAAACGTTCCGAGCTCGCGACGCAGTTCGATCGGGACTATCTGCTGGCTGGCCTACCCCAGCAGGTATCACGGTCGCAGGCGATGATCAACAAACCGCCAATGGTGAATTGGTTGGGGTATTGGGTTCACTCACCTTTCAGACTGAGTACCTGGTCAATTCATTGCAAGATGCCAGTGCCACCTTGGGCGGGCCGACAACGAATATTGTTTATCATGGAGGGTATGTTCAGGTCATGTACTTCCTCACAGGCGAAAACGATCACTACAGCAAGAAGAACGGAGCTTTTGAACGGGTGAAACCCCATACTCATTTTTACAAGCCCAACAAGTGTGACGGTGGCATTACTGGTCTGGGAGCTTGGCAAGTAGGTGTTCGATACAACCACCTCGATTTGAACGACCAAGGGATCAACGGCGGGATCCTTGACAATTGGACAGCTGGCGTCAATTGGTTCTGGAATCCAAACATGAAATGGCAATTCAATTACACCACCACGGACCGCGACGTTTCGGCGGTAACAAATCCGGCTGTTTCGCCCGGCAGCGGTAGAATCCACGGTTTTGGGACGCGTTTGGCATTCGATTTCTAGTGGCGGATGCTGCCAGCATCCGAGCCCTAGCTGATGCATGGCTCGGCAGCAACCTAGCCCCTGCGTTTTTTCGCCGTGCACATGTCGTTTAAAGACAATACAATCGATAGAGATTGTAAAATGTCGAACGCAAGTGCCCCGACCGAGCAACAAGGTAAATGGAATGACAATTTGGCCGCAAATGCCAGACTGCGGAGTCTACTTGGTGTGGCCGCAGGATGGAGTGGAATGGATCCATCCCGACGACGTGGCGTTGGTCGAAGCGTGGATTCCAAGCACTCGCGTTTTTCGTCGTCACGGTTTCAATGGTGAGTACTATCGCTTGCAATATGGGGAGCAAACGGTACGCGTTAAGCCAAGCATGTGGCGTCGCGTCGATGAAGAAGGATTCTCAGTGGGAGATCACGTGGAAATCCAGTCGCATTTTTACGAAAACGAACCAGGTTTGGGAATAATCAAGGAGATGCGATTTGAGAAATCAAGCAATCGAATTCTCTATTCCATCGAATCACGAGAAATGCCACTGCCACGCTGCTTCGTGGCCGCTGATCTAGTTCAGTTGACAAGCCGACCTCTACTGAAAGCGCCCATCGATTGAGAGAGTTCGTCACAGGATCGCGTGATCGTTTAACCACGTTTAGGCGAGTGGCAGACAGAAGACAACCAGGCCAAGCCACCGTGTGGCACGCCCAAAGCGATTAGCGATGGGCGTGGGAAGTGTGGCAAATGATTCTAGCGATTCACCACGCCCTTCGTACCTCAGAGCGTGCCACCCAGTATATAGGTAAATAGATTTTAAACCGCCCCTCGCTTTAACCCCGTTCAACCTTAGGTTAAACAAAGCACGCTACACTATTGATTCGAACCTTGTCACCCTGATCTCCACTCCTCCGCTCTCCACTTCTCCGCTTCTCCGCTCTCCACTCTCAACCTTCAACTCTCCACCTTCAAGTTGATCCGTCCATGCACTACTTAGTCATGCCCCTTGGGAGCGCGGGAGACGTACATCCTTTTGTCGGCTTAGCGTTAGAGTTGAAGCGTCGTGGGCACTCCGTCACGCTTTCTACCAACGGATACTTCGCCGGACTGGCCGAGCGGTTTGGCCTTGATTTCATTAAACTTGGTTCGAAGGATGCTTTCTACTCCGGAATCCAAAGTCCCGATCTTTGGCACCCCTTTCGATCCTTCCCATATCTGGTTAGGAATATGATCGAGCCAACCGTGCGACCACAGTTCGAAATCGTACGGCAGGAATCGGCAAAGCAGCCAACGATTGTTTTATCGAACTGTTTTGGGTTTGGAGCCCTCAACGCTCAGGATAAGTTAGGGGTCACGGTTGTTTCCGTTCATTTGCAGCCAGCCATGTTGTGGAGCCGAATACGCCCACCTCGAATGCCTGGGCTCGTTGGTCCTAACTGGCTACAGCAACGTATCTATCAACTCGCTCAATTCTTGGTGATTGACCCAGTTGTACTTCCCAGCCTAAACCGATATCGCGCAGAGCTAGGCTTGAAACCCGTGAACCATTTGATGCAGTGGTGGCATTCGAAAACGCAACTGCTCTGCCTATTCCCGGACTGGTTTTGCTCACCACAAACCGACTGGCCTGGTCCGTGTGCACAGGTTGATTTCCCGCTGTGGGACGAACGAGAAAGCCATCAAAGTACGTTTCTCTCCGAGTCACAAGAAGTTTTGGAAACGTTTTTGAAGAGCGGCTCAGCCCCTATCGCCTTCACGCCGGGCTCCGCCAACCTCTTTGGAAAGAACTTTTTTCAAACGGCATTAGAGGCATGCAAGCAGATTGGTCGCCGAGCGATTTTCCTAACTCGGTTCCAAGAACAGATTCCCCAGGCACTGCCAAAATCCATTTTGCATGTACCGTTTGCTCCCTTAAGTTTATTGTTGCCACACTGTTCGGCTGTGGTGCACCATGGAGGTATTGGCACGGCTTCGCAAGCCATGGCAGCCGGGATCCCGCAGCTAATCCGCCCGCAGGCCCATGATCAATTTGACAATGCAATGCGAATCGTGGAACTGGGGGTCGGAGATTGTCTTAACCCCCGGAAATTCACGCGAACCGCGTTAGCTAGCAAACTTAAAACGATGATTGAATCCGAGCCCATGAAGAATCGGTGCAGACAAGTTGTGGCAAGAATGAAACCGGCACGCGGGCTATCGCAAGCAATTGACGTTCTGGAAAAGCATGCAACATCATAAAATCGTGGCGGCCAAATGCCCATGCATACTACGCAGCCCGCTTTTCTGAGAGGTCTGCCTCTGCTGCATTCGCCTTTTTGATTCGGATCTTCTCCCGAAGTTCCGAGATCCTTTTCTTTTTTTGAGATTCAATCTGCTGCTTTTTTACGTGCTCGATCAACAACCCTTGCAATCGGTCCCGGAGCAGGATCGACATCGAAATCAGGCATCGCATCGTGAGAAAAAACACGATTACCCACAGAATCCAACGCAACGGTAGTTCATTCATCATGGTCGCCAGCTATGCGGCTTTCCTTTTTTGGTCGTTTGCTAGCATACTCTTGAGGCGATCGAACTCTTCAATGCTGGTGAAGTGAATGGTGATTCGACCGCGACCTCGGCTCGTTTGACTTATGTCGACTCTCGTACCGAGATTCATTTTTATCTCGTTTTCGAGGGCGCAAAGCAAATCGGATTTCGTGGCTTTGCGTCTGGGTATCGCACCCAGGTAGCCTTCGTCCGAATCGGCGGCGGCAGCAATTGCTTCGGCGACTCGCGATTCGGTTTCTCGGACACTCCAACCCTCTTCCCGGATCTTCTTTAAGAAGATGACTTGTTCACGAATGCTGCCTAAGCTGAGCAAGGCCTTGGCGTGTCCAGCCGAGACTTCGTCCCGTTGAACCGCATCGGTGATGGTGTCTGGGAGTTCGAGCAGCCTCATCATATTGGCAATTGTGCTGCGATCGATTTTGAGTCGTTGCGCAAGCTCATCCTGAGTGCATTTATGCTCAGTGATATAACGCTTGAAGGAGAGGGCTTTTTCGATTGCGTTCAGGTCTTTGCGTTGCAAGTTCTCGATGATAGAGAGCTCAGCCACGAGCCGATCGTCAGCCTCACGAACTTCAGCTCGGATCGTCGCCAGTCCCGCAAAAACAGTGGCTCGCAGGCGGCGTTCCCCGCTAATCAATTGGTAACGGTTCCCGACACGACGGACCAAGATTGGCTGCAGCTGCTTATGCTCTTTGAGCGATTCTGCAAGGGACGCAATTTCCGTTGGATTGAACTGACGCCTTGGCTGAAAAGGATTGGCATCGATCAAACCGGTTTGGATGTCAAGTGTTGCGGTCGTCGATGCATCCGGGTGGGTGCTTGCAAGCGGAATGGTGACCGGAGAAAGGCTCGAACGCGTAGGGGTGATCCGACTGCGTGTTTCGTTGGCGAGCGACCGAATGGTCTCGCTCCGACTGATCTGATTTTCTCGTGAAGTCTGCGCTTCTAAAGAAATGCCCGGAGTACTATCCACATTTCCCTGAGTAGTTGCGTTTTCTATGGCTCCCTCATCGATTTGAGTTCCAAGCAAAGCAGCCAAACCACGCCCAAGTCGTCGATCTTTAGTCACGTTCCAACACCTCCATGCAAAGTTCAATGTATGCCCGAGTCCCTCGCGATCGCGGCGAATAGGCCAAGACACTTTGCCCATGGCTGGGTGCCTCGCTGATCGCAATGTCACGGGGGATCACGGTATCAAAAACAATATCACCAAAAAACTCTCTCACTTCGCTATCCACTTCGTGGGTTAGCTCGAATCGAGGGTCGTACATCGTCAACAAGATTCCACCGAATGTGAGTCGGCCGGGATGTTTATCCATCACGTCTCGGATGACGTGAATCATTTGCGTCAAGCCTTCCATCGCATAATACTCGCACTGGATAGGCATAAGCACTTCGGAGCTCGACGCTAGTGCTGCTTGAGTAAGTTCCCCGAGGGACGGTGGGCAATCGATGAACACAGCGTCGTATCCGCCCATTCCGGCTTCCAAATGTTGCTTGAGCAACGCTCCTTGCGACAGTTCCCCTTTCTCAAGGCGATCGACGTCCTGAAAGGATCGGCAACCGGGCATCAAAAAAAGGTTCGGATGCGTGGTTTGGAGAATACTCTGTCGAATCGGGGAATCGATGAGCAGCGGGTGTCGGTCGGCAGGTTGGTGACCAAGACCGCTGGTTGCATTGCATTGTGGATCCAAGTCCACCACGAGTGTTTTATTGGCGGACTTTGCCATGGCCCAAGCCAAATTGATAGCCGTCGTCGTTTTGCCGACGCCACCTTTTTGGTTTGCTATGCAAAATACACGGGCCATCTTGATTTCACGCCATCCGGAAAATGTTAAGTTAGGGTATTCAAACTCGACAATACGAAAATTCCGGTTGTTGGGAGAATAGCAGTTCCACGAAACACTAATGATTGCAAAAGAAATTTAGGCAATTTTCAACACTTCTCGCCGATCGCCAGGATCTGGTTGCGAGAGTCCGCCTGGCTGTGCGACCAATGGCGGTTTCGATAGTTTTCCTGTTCCATATCGAGTCATTTTTGTTGCGAACAAAAATAGAGATGGACAATATCGCTAGCCCAGCCGTTCGGGGCTTGGCCCCGACGGATGCGTTTTGGCGTACTACAATTGGGCGTCCCAACACCCGTTCCCATCGACTTTGCACGCCGGAGGCGTGCAAAGCCGATGGGAACGGGTTGATTCGCGAGTGCCGGGCGTTAGTACGCCAAAACAAGGTTGGTGGGGGACAAGCCCCCGACCAACCTGGACGTGCCAGCGGATACCGCACGCCAACGCAACGACATTCCGTTAGCATCGTTTCGAACCATCGACTTTTTGGTATATTGAAAGTCCTATCCGAGTTGCGTCCTACCCCTTTCATAAAAATGCCATCATGATCGTTCCACTTAAAACTGCTCGGCATGCATGCCGATGTTTATTTCGCGTCCTCTTGTTGTTTGCCTCGTTATGCGTTGTCGGTGGAGCGGTTTCTGCCGACGATGCCAAAGACAAAAGTTCGACTGGGAACAAAGGAAAACCAACAGATTGGTACCATTGGCGAGGGCCAATGCAGAACGGTCACTCATTAGAAAAAGGACTTCCCGATACCTTTAAGGCGGATGGCGAGAACCTTCTTTGGCGGAAAGAAGGGTTCGCAACTCGGGCTACGCCGATCGTGATGAACGGGCGACTTTACACGATTTGTCGGTCCGAACCCGAGACCACCAAAGAAGCGGAAAAGACTGTCTGCGTGAATGCCGAAACGGGTGAACTCATTTGGGAAAGCATTCACAACATCTTTTTGTCCGATGCCCCTTCTGAGCGAATCGGTTGGGCGAGTTTGGCCGGCGATCCCGAGTCGGACAATGTGTACATGCTAGGCCTGGGTTGCGTTTTGCAGTGTTTGGAAGGGAAAACGGGCAAGATCCTCTGGGAAAAGTCCATGCTTGAGGAGTACGGCATGCTTTCGACCTATGGCGGCCGAACCAACTTCCCAACTATCTTCGAAGACACGCTAATCATCTCCGGCGTAATGACAGGCTGGGATCAAACCGCGGTTCCAGCTCACCGAATCATGGCAATGGACAAAAGAACAGGAGCACCGATTTGGATGATGAGCACGAGAGTGCGGCCGGAAGATACCACCTATAGTACGCCCGTCTTCACAGTGCTAAATGGACAAGCAGCCATGGTCCTCGGTGCAGCCGACGGAGCCATTTACGCTTTGCAGCCTCGAACTGGAAAGGTTATCTGGAAATACCAAGCGTCTCCTCGCGGTATCAACGTTACACCTCTAGTTGACAATGGAATTGTCTATTGCGGGCACGGGGAACAAAACGAATCAGATCGCACCATTCTCGGTGCAATCTTCGCATTCGATGGGAATACAACAGGTGATATTCCTGAGGATAAATTGCTTTGGAAGATCCCTGCAAAGACGATCTCCCGAAGTTCGCCGGTCAAAATTGGCGAACGGGTTTACTTTGCCGACGACGGCGGAACGATGTTTGGCATCAACGCAAAAACAGGGGCAATGGAAGTCGAGAAAAAGCTCGGCCGAATCATGTTCGGCTCGCCCGTTGTTTCGGAAGGAAAGATTTACATTGGCGAAAACACGGGCAGAATATACACATTGAAACCAACCGAAACCGGTTTGGAGGTCCTAGGTCAAACACGACTCAACGACGGAGGTGAAGTTTTCGGCTCGTTTGCGATTGCAAATGGTCGCTTGTACCTGCCAACGAACAAGGCCCTGTTTTGCATCGGAAAGAAAGAAGTCAAAGTCGACGCGGACCCGATGCCCAAGCAACTCGTTGAAGCCGCCTTGTCCGATCGGACTGTCGCCCACATTCAACTCTGCCCAATCGAAATGCTGCTTTCGCCCGGTCAAAAAGCCAGATTGCAAGTGCGTGCTTACAACGCCGCCGGCCAATACTTGACCAATTTGACCGACGCCAAAATTTCGGTCGAAGGAGGCGGAACAGTCAGCGACGATATGCTTTACACTGCACCAGCCGAGACCACCGGCACTGGAGTATTTCTGACCGCAACTTCGGGCGAAATGAAGAGTATTGCGAGAGGCAGGGTCATTGCAGCCCTACCTTGGATATACGATTTCGAGGACAAGAAGGTCCCGTTGTTTTGGATTGGGGCTGCCTACCGACACCAACCGATCGAACTGCCAACCGGCGGCAACGGGTTAGTAAAGATCAGCACGATTCCAAAAGGTACTCGAAGCCAAGCTTTTTTGGGCAAGCCAGCCGTTCACGACTATACCGTACAAGCGGAAGTCTATGGCACGGATATGAAAAACAAAGTCCCAACCACCAAACTGCCCGACATGGGGGTGGTCAACCAACGCTACACCCTCTCTCTCGAAGGAGCCCAAAAGCTTCAAATCCGTTCCTGGGTTTCGCTGCAAGAACAACGCTTTGCAAAGACTATCCCATTTGAATGGCAAGCAAACACTTGGTACACGATGAAACTAAAAAGCGAAAACAAGGATGGCAAGGCCGTTCTTCGTGGAAAAGTCTGGAAAACCGGCGAAGCGGAACCGGAAGCGTGGACGATCGAAGGTGAGGACCTGTTGCCAAACACCATCGGCAGCCCTGGTCTCTTCGGCAATTCGACCGACGCAGAATTCTTCATAGACAATGTCGTGGTTACCGCCAACGACAAGTAGCGGGGAACCCGCTCCTAAAGCGGCAAACGTGAAGCCATATGGCACTCACTTTGAGCCGCAACGCATTAGCGTGCGGACTGGAAGGCTAGGAATCGCTCGCCGATCCGGCCCTCATGCTAGCGCCTTGAGGCTTAAATTTACAAAGTGAGTGCCATTGGGCGTGAAGCAAGAGGAAAGCAGAAAAGCACCGAATCGCAAGCCATTCGTGTGTGACGTAACAATTCCAGGTAGCGATGCTACCCCATTTTAATATGCACTAGATCCGGCACGACCTCTTTTGTCTCCACTGTGCCGAACAGAGTGAATGCAAAGACATCGTCAATATGCACCGACAGGATTTGACCAGCTTGCCGAATATTGCCTTCCCATACGACGATTCGATCGCAATGCGTGCGTCCAGTCATCTGACGCAAGTCTCCGGTCTGACCTTTCCTAACCGACCATTTGCTAGGTCCCTCAACCAGGATTAGAACGCTCTGACCAAGGAACTTCATGTTCTCCTCAAGGCAGATTTGGTTTTGAACTTCCAGTAGTTCCTGGTTCCGACGATGCTTCACTTCTTCGGGAATGTCATCCTCGTAGATTTCTGCCCCTTTGGTACCTGGACGGACGCTGTATTGAAAGATGAAGCTGTTCTTGAATCGGCAACGTCGAACCAAGTCGATCGTCATTTGAAACTCTTCCTCCGTTTCACCGCAAAAGCCGACGATGAAGTCGCTTGATACGGCCGCGTTCGGAATGATCTCGTTGATTCGATCCATCATGGCGTAGTAGTCCGCCGTTGTGTATCCTCGCTTCATCCTTTTGAGAATGTTGTCGCTGCCGCTTTGCGCTGGTACGTGCAAATAGGGTGAGCACTTCGGCAAGTCGCGAACGGTTTCCAAAAGCTCGCGAGTCATGTCCTTGGGATAATTGGTAACGAACTTGATCCGCTCAATGCCATCGATTGCGTGGAGTGAGTGCAACAAGTCAGCCAGCCGGGTTGTCTTGTCCCCTTGAGTATGCTTATAAGAATTGACTGTTTGTCCAAGCAATACGATCTCTTTGCAACCTTGATCCGCTAGCACTTGGGCTTCGGCGAGGATTTGGGCGGGCGCCCGGCCCTGTTCCGGTCCGCGGGTCATTGGCACGATACAATAAGTACAAAACTTGTCGCAGCCAATTTGGATGCGAAGGTAGGCTTGAAACGGTGTAGGACGCATCTCTGGGTCCCGCAATGGATCGAATGTCTCGTGCGATCGCTTGATATCGTCCACGTTACCATCGCGACGCGAAAGGCTTACTGCCAACTGTTGTTTTTCACCCGCCTGCGCGTTGGCGATCATTTCAGGGATTCGATGCAATTGGCCTGGGCCTACCACTAAGTCCACGAAAGGCACACGATCGAAGATTGCCTTTTGGTCTTTTTGGGCCATGCAGCCCATGACACCGATGATCTTTGCCGGGTTTGCTAGCTTTAGCTGTTTGAGGTGGAAAAGATTGTTGTAAGCCTTTTCCTCAGCGTGTTCGCGAACCGAACAAGTGTTGAAAAGAATGGCATCCGCGTCTGCTGCATTTTTAGTGATTCCGTATCCCGACTTGCGCAGGGCTGCCACAACCATTTCGCTGTCAAGAACGTTCATTTGACAGCCGACGGTCTCGATATAGAGGTGTTTTGTTACGGCTGGCAAGGGGTTGGCAACAGTAGTTTCCGACATGAATAACGCTCGATAGTAACGGTAGTAAAGCAGGACGTGCAAATCAAATATACCCTATTGTGGCACGGCGGTCTTCGGCGAGTTTCATGCCAAGGAGTGCCATCTCTCCCGCGACGACCACCGATTCACGTTCCACCGAGCCAATATTTAGACGAGCGACGGACAGAAGACTACCAGGCCAGGCCCCCGTGTAGCACGCCCAAAGCGATTAGCGATGGGCGTGGGAAGTATGGCAAATGACTCTAGCTTGCGATTCACCATGCCCTTCGTACCTCAGAGAGGCTGTGATTTCATAGTACCAATCACGCTCCGCGTGATTTTCGCAGTTCAAAAGCCTTTGGTTTCTGAGGCAACATCACACGGAGCGTGATGGGTACTTTCTTCAGATTCGAAAAAATCACAGCCTCAGAGCGTGCCACCCAATCTATAGGTTGATTTCAAACTGCCCCTCGCCTTAGAGCTTGAGCAGACGCGTCGCCTCTTCCAGCAGAAATTTTGGTTCCATAAACGGCTTATAACCGATATCCTGCCAACGAATCCTGCCATTTGTATCGATTAAAAAGGTCCCGTGCATTGGCACCCCTTCAAAATCATCGAAACAGCGAAAGGCTTTGAAAATATCGACCTCTGGATTAGCGATCAGCGGCAATCGTATTTCGCCATCGTATTTTCTTAAGCCGTTCTGCAATTGAGATAGCGTTTCGGTACTGATCCCAGCGACATCGATTCCGGCAGCCCGATATTGTTCTGCCATCGGTGAGAATTCCTTAAGCTGCTCGGCGCAGTGAACGCATCCAAAGCCAAGATACAGAATCAAAACCAATGGACGCTTAGCAAACTGCTTCGTCGATCGGGTTTCACCCTCCGAGTCGGTGGCAGACCAAACCGGTGATAAGGAAGGGGTCCAGCGGAAGGGCCCCAGTGAATCTAGCGGTGGCCGATCTCCCACATCGGCGGGAGTTTCGACCGGAACGCGCCATTTGTCTTTTTCACCGATCAATTCAATCACTGGTGCAATTCGGTCAAGCAGCATCACATCAGGATCTGCCTTGGCAGCGATCGGCGAAAGGAGTTGCGTCCATTTTTTGGCCAAGTTCTTGACCTCTTCGTCCTCCATTTTGTTTTGAGAAGCGATCCAGATTCCGATGGCCAAAGGAAGCAATTCGCCGGGACCCTCTTCAATCCGTTTCTTGATTCGATCCAAAGCTTTGCGGCCGAATCCCGCTTGGGATAGCCATTCCATGCGGGTCATTGAGTTGATGACGGGACGGCATTGATGAGACAAATCAAGAGCTTGCTTGTATTTGCCTTGGCTGGCTGCCGCGTAAGCCTCGACTGCAAATCGCAATTGATTGAGTTTGGCAATTCGAACATCCAATACCGCCAATTTGCTCGCCTTTTCTTTTCTTTCCTTGGACCAATTCTTAGTCAGAGAACTGTCCACATCTTTGCTTGGCATTTTCGGAAGGCTTGGGTCATTCTCGTCGCCAAACGGGTCGTCACTCAATTCGTAGGGTTCAAGCAATTGCGGCGGCTTAGCAGTCGTTTTTTTTATTTCTTTGGTGTCTTCTTCCGCGAGCTTCCGGAGGCTCTCGCGTCCCTCGAGTGCTGTTGCATGGAGCGTTAATTGGAGGCTGTCCATTTCTTCTTGAAGTTTTTTGCTTCGGGCCGAATTGCCGGATTGGTCGTAAGCAATTGCCAGCCATGCGAGGCGTTCGTCTTGCTTGAGCTCATCCGAGGTTGGCTCTAGGTAGGCTGAATTGGCAAGTGCGGTGAATTGAGGCCAGAGTCGATAACTGGTCAGAACCCCGAGGAGTCGTTCCCTACCAAGCGAAGCGCTTCCTCGTCCCCCAAATGAATTGTATTTGGGATGGCGAGGCAATTCGATCATGTTCTTCGCTAGCTCGACAGCCTCACCAGGGCGCCCAATCAACATTAAATCGCGAATCAGCCATTCATTGTTGTGCGCGTAGTTATGGATTTGATCCGGCATGACTTGGTCCCGCATCATATGTGCATGATCGACTCGAGCGGAGGCTTCTTGTTGCCAGGCCGCATCAGCGTACCTATGCAGTCGAGAATAAGTGTGGCCAGGCATGTGCCACATGTGGGCGATGCCTGGTGCGGCTGGACCACATTTGGCTGCTGCCTCGAGGGCTAGTTTTTCTTTTTTGTAGTCCCAAAGATGGATGCGGAAGTGATGGGCGGGATGTTTCGGATTGGCGTGGAAAATGTCCGAGAGGATCGCATTGATGGCAAAGTGGCTTTGGATTTCGATTCCAGAACCGTTGTTTTGCCAATACTGCAGCGCCAGCATGGCCTTAAGTTCGATGTCATCCGGATAGTCGCAAGCAATCGCCTCTAGGTCTTTGACGTATTGCTTCAAGCGATCCTGCTTCTTATCCGGTTCCTTTTTCTTGGCTGGATCCGTTGCTTTTTTTTCAGGTGCATCTTTGGCATTCGAATCTTCGTTGACTTCCGGCTCTTCCTTGGCATCTTTGACTCGATTATTCCAAGCCACTACGAGCCGCTTTTCTTTGTCCGGAGCCTTGTCCACTTTCTTCATGGCTTGATCGCTAAAGCCTTTGGATCGCGATGGGTTTTCGATATTTGCCCGAGCCATCCCCCAATAAAGGATTGCGCAATCAGGGTCGAAAGCGGCTGCTTGGCGAAACGAACGTTCGGCTTCGAAGTACCAAAAACCGTGCAACTGCGTAATTCCTTGATCGAAGAAGCGTTGCGCCATCGGGTTCTTGGTCGAGATTTCCCAATGAACGTTGCCCATGCCGTTCATAAGATAGGCCGCTTGTCTTGGGCCTTCGTTGAAAACATCTCCGTGAAGCGAATGCCCTGGTTGGACCTGTTGTGGTTCCGATGCAGGCGTTTCCTCCGCTGGTATTTTGCTTGAGAACGCGAGAAAAACGAACAATAGGAGAAATTGAGCTTTTGAGGCAGGCATAGCATTCGCATTGAGTTAGTCAAATCGGTGGGAAGGCTGATTATAACTAGTGCGAGCCCTTCCAAGGTATCATAGTTTTTAGAGGTAGCCGGAATCGTAAGAATTCGGGCAGGCATTCACCAACTACGTTACAATTCAAAAGAGGGGGAGCGTTTTTCCCTTCTCAACCGTATCCCATTAAAATTACCATTAAAACCCCTGGCATATTCCTGTGACCACTAAGAATCTGAAAATTCTAATAGTCGTCCTTATTGGCTGCTTATTTTGCTACGGAAATGCTCAACGCTACCGAAACCTGGGCGATCTTGCCCTGGCCATGGAGATCATCGATCAGGAGTACGTGAAAAAACCCGACAAGGAAAAACTGTATCAAGCCGCCATGAAAGGGATGATCGATTCCTTGGACCCTTATTCAAGCTACATCCCAATCGAATCGCTTAAACCGTTTCAAGCCGTTTTCGAGCAAGAGTTTGGTGGGCTTGGAGTCAGCCTCGATGGTCGGCCGCGGCGGGAGCGACTTACGATTGTCGCGACCCTCTTCGATTCACCCGCTTTCAAGGCCGGAGTTAAGCCAGGAGATGTGATCTTGGAAATCGATGGCGTCGAATCGGCGAAATCGGAAGTCGAGACCGTTTCGAAAAAGCTTCGCGGTAGAGAAGGGACGTCGGTCACTCTAACGATTGAACGCGCTAATGTGCCGGAGCCATTGAGAGTCAAGATTACCCGTGCCAGAATCGAAGTCGAGTCGGTGCTCGGAGATCGTCGGCGAATGAATGGTACTTGGGAGTTTGCAATGGAAGAGGATCCCGGTATTGCCTATGTGCGGCTCGAGCTGTTTGGCGAAAAAACCACGTTGGAACTGAAAACAGCCTTAAGTGCGGTTCGCAAAGAATGCAAAGGACTGATCATCGACCTCAGAGACAACACCGGTGGGCTGCTGATTGCAGCCAAGGATATCTGCGATATGTTTTTGGACGATGGCGAGATTGTCAGTACCAGAGGTCGCAATAACCGTATTGACCAGCGTTATATGGCGCAGCCAGGAAACGAAATTGACAACAGTGTTCCTGTTGTCATTTTGATCAACGAGCATTCCGCCAGCGCTAGCGAAGTGGTTGCGGGTTGCATGCAAGACCGATACCGGGCTACGATTGTGGGGGACAGGTCGTTCGGGAAAGGAAGCGTTCAAAACGTTATTCCCCTAGATGCGGGCTTGGCCGCGATGCGATTGACGACTGCTTACTACTATCCCCCGAGCGGTAGACTGATTCATCGTGAGCCCAACGCCAAACCTGAAGACGTTTGGGGCGTTTCTCCAGACGAAGGATGTGTTGTCAAATTGGATGAAGCGGCTTTCTTGAAATCGATAGATCGCTTTCGCAAGAGAGCCGACCCAAATGAAAATGGACTAGGCAAGCCACGAGAAACGCCCGATTCTAATGAAGAGGCAAATGGGCTTGAGAAGGAACATACCGACCCAACGTTGAAAGACGATCCTCAACTAGAAAAAGCCGTGCAGATCTTGAAAGCGAAAATAGATAGGTAGTGCTTACCGTGCGGCACGCCACGCCACCTTGTGGCACGCCACGCCAGGCCACCGTGTGGCACGCCACGCCAGGCCACCGTGTGGCACGCCCAAAGCGATTAGCGATGGGCGTGGGAAGAGAGGCAAATGACTCTAGCGATTCACCACGCCCTTCGTACCTCAGAGCGTGCCACCCAGCTTATCGTTAGATTTCAAACTGCCTCTCGCCTTAAGTGTGAAAGACGACAATTCACATCTGTTCCAAAACAGTGCAACTACATGAACTGCTCGCAACTTCTTTGCCGCGATCATCCGTGACACGGCATTGAACAAAGCCGACTCGCAGCCCGCGCTGGATCATTTCACCCTTGGCTATCAGCTTTTTTCCACGAACCGGCCTCATGAAATGAATGTGCAGGTCGATAGTAGAAAAATCTTGATCCGGATCGAGCGTACGACCAAAAGCGATCCCCATAGCGGCATCCGATAGGGCAGCCAAAACTCCGCCATGCACTCTTCCCATGGGGTTGTTCAAACGCGAGTCAATATCCAATTCGACAGTTGCCCTGCCTAACTCTTTGTCTTCCGCTGTGGCTGGCAGCACTCGAAATCCAATGAGCTGAGATATCGGGGCATCGTCAAATCTATCGGACATTCTTGCGAATCGTGCTTGGGGTAGGTTCGCTCAAATTGAATTCCTCGAGCGCAAAATCAGCGTCAATCCGCCGAACACTCTTCAGTTGAATGTCGCCGGATGTGGGGTCAATATGATAGACCGCGATCGTTGATTTGGCATGGTCCACAACAGCTAGTTGCTGAAATCCATTCGCCAAAATCACGCTCGCCATCATCGCTGTGCCTGCCGAAGCGACCTGAGCAGGAGCTACGGCTCGGTTTGTGGCCATAAATTGCTGTTGGCTCAATTGGCCAATCGAGTTTACATCGCCTTGGCTCCAACTCGGGGTTATCTGCATTGAAACGATCCCAAGAAATCCCAGGCAGCAAGTAATCGCGATAGCTCGTTTCCAAAAGCTTGTTTTCATGATCCTGACCAATTTTATTCAAAGAAATAAAGGGGACTAAGTGCCTGCCTTTTTCTATTTTCGCATTGACCGAGATTAGTTTTCCCAAGCAACGGATGCTAGATCACCTTTCTGGCGAATTTTGCTGACATTTCGCAAAGCCTAGAGTGTTTCGCATGGTGTGGTAGGTGTTCTGGCCCAAGCGATCGAATATGATGAGTGGCTCGGAACCGACCGGAAAGAACGACACTTTTCCAAGATGACCACTTCTAGATACGACAATCGGTGCATGCGACGCGTTGAAGAATTATTATCAGGCCGTTCCAATTCGCTTAGCTCGATCCTAATGCGGGCAGGCTTGTGGTGTTTAAGTCAACCCTATACCGCAATAATCTGGGCCAGGAATGCAGCTTACGATAGGAATTGGAAGGGGATCGGCAAAGCCGCGGTGCCCGTTATTTCGATTGGCAACTTAACGGCGGGCGGAACCGGGAAAACCCCAGCAGTGGCAATGTTGGCGCGATGGTTTCGGGATCGCAATATCCGAGTTGGGATTCTTTCGCGGGGATTTGGGGCCGGAATCGATGGTCGAAACGACGAGGCAAAGGAGCTTGAAGTGTTGCTTCCCGATGTCCCTCATCTGCAGAAACCCGATCGACTTGCGTCAGCTTTGATTGCTACAGAGGAGTTGGGGATGCAATTGCTGCTCTTGGACGATGGATTTCAGCATCGAAGAATCCATCGCGATCTTGAAATTGTTTTGCTCGATGCGCGAGAACCATTCGGTTTTGGCTACCTTTTGCCCCGTGGCTTGCTGCGTGAGCCTGTACGATCCTTGCGGCGAGCCGATATCGTCATGGCGACACGGGCGGATCAAGTGGATCCACAGAGATTGGCGGAAATTCGCACTCGAGTTCAGCGTTACAATCCGAAGGCCGCTTGGCTTGAATCGGAGCATAGACCAGTACGCTTGAGAAATTCTGCAGGCGAGCTTCAATCGATCGAATGGCTTTGCGGCAAGAATGTGTTGGGAACATGCGGTTTGGGAAACCCATTGGGGTTCATGCAAACGCTGCGAAGTTGCGGTGCCAACGTGGTTTCGAGCATGACATTCCAAGACCATCACAACTATTCATCACACGATATTCAATTGCTCGAAAAGCAAGCCAATGAGTGCGAAATCCAGTGTGATGCGATTGTTTGCACGGGCAAGGATCTTGCGAAAATCGACTCGCCGAGAATAGGAAAGTACCCGCTGTGGAGCCTGGATGTCGAGCTCACGATTCGTACAGGAGCGCCTATCCTTGAAGAATTCTTGAATCGAATCGTGGCTAGCATTGCATCGGATGGTTAGGACGGAATTTTGGATTGAAACTAACTGGCGGGGGAGAACCTGAGTCGATGTCAGCTTGCGTCATTTTTCGCATCGGAGGTTTGAATTTGCGGATCGATTTTGCAGTTTCTGGCGATTTCTCGAGGAGTTCAAAAAAAAAGCTCCCGGAAGTGAACGAGTCCTAGGGGGGCTGAGGACAAGAGCTACATTTCCGGGAGCCAAGTTTCGAGCGGGCATAGCAACATCCGTGTGCCCTGCCCGCATGAACCCACTTCATTTTTCGCCAGGCATAAGCACATCCGTGTGCTGGTGCCGTGGTGCGATTTGTATGCAGCAAGAGAAATAAATTTCAAACGCGGCAAACAAATCCAACTCGGTGGATTCGGATTTTTTTGTCATTCAAAGATCGGAGTTTTTTGACCGAACGATTCAAGTCGTTTGGTTGTCGAAGCTCATCGCTGCGACG
>JAYTVM010000003.1:0-2773 GCA_043743995.1 Pirellula sp.
CGGACCGGTTCCGTCTGGATCTGGCTCAATCATTTGGTATGGCAATCCATCCGCATTCCGTTTTGCTGTGCGACTGAAGCCCAGGGGTGTAATCGATTCGGTGACGCCACCAAATCGGTCAGTGCGGAAGAATCACTCACTGTATCGTTGGTCAGTGATTTTCGCTTGCACGTTGATCGGCAATTCGAGCGTATTTCCCGTAGCGTTTGTTGGCAGGCCCTTTGTTTCCGACGGAACTATTTTCCAAATCGCATTATCCGGAGTGATTACGGACCGCAATCGGGCATCAGTCGCGGCGAACACAAATGACGTCGTCTCGGAAACGGCATTGGTACGGGACTCCAAAATGGAAGATGTATAGGCGAATGCAATTGTTGGCGAAGCCAACGGCCCAGCGCCATCCGGATCTGTCAACGAATAGCTGGTCAGGTTGCTACTAGAACCAGAGTAGCTGAGTAGCTGAGTGTCGTCGTTCTGCCGGAGTAGTGCGCAATGCCCGTTACTTTGCTGCTGGTGTAGGTGAAGTTCGTGATTCGACCGTAGGGATCTGTGATTGAGATCAGCTCGGCCACGATTCCATCACTGTTGCGATCTGCATAGGCGTACGCGATGGAATTGTTGTTGGCATCGACGCGACTGGATAGTAAGCCAAGGGATGAAAAGCCTGAAACAATCCCGGTTTTACTCGTTAGCGTAAATGTTCCGTTACCATTTTTGACTAGAGCGCTGTAGCTCGTATCACCAAGCGCATGCTGGTAGGACGTGCCCGTCTTCGGAAACCAAAGCGAGTAGCCATTGCCACGAACGACCAGTGCGCCTAATGTGCTATCGAATAAACGGTCCAGTCCGTCGAGCCCCCATCCGAATCCGAATTCGCTTGCGCTGCGATTGACGATTGCTTGTTTGCCAGGAAACGATTGGGTCAGCGCTACGCCACTAACTGTCGTGGTCACCTCGATTGTGTAATCGTACATTCCCGTCGGCAAGGACGTTCCATCAGCTTGCAACGCAAATCGCATGGCCTGTCCGGCTGGTACGTTAGCGGTCGAATAGGAATAAGTTATTCCGGCAACGCCATTAAAAATCAGCCGAGCAGTAATAGCTGTTGGAACCGCGACTCCCGGCGCAAGTTGCGTATGAACGGATACAATTGGCTTCGTGAGAGAATTTGAGCGATAAACAATTGCGGTGTTCGGTGCCACGTCTTCCACGAGCTGGAGCCCACCTGTGGCTGTAATCCCTCCCTCCGTTTCTGCAGACGAGCCCGTTGGAACGTTGGAAGCCCCCTGTCCGAAACCCTCCGAATGTGTCGTTGCATCGAGCAATGAGGTTGCAAGCCATGGATCGTCCGACCACGGATTAAAGACGTTGCTATCCAAGTTTTGACGACCCAACAGACGGGTTCCAACAGCTATCGACACGCGAGATGGTTGGCTTTCGAGGACTCCGTTACTCGTTCTATAGGTGAATGAGTCTACACCGGTGAATCCAAGATTTGGTTGGTAGGTAAATGTGCCGTTGGTTCCAAACGCAATCAGCCGTCCATTCGCCGGATAGGTCACAACTTTTGCCCACACATTAGGCGAGTCGAAGCCAATGTCATTTGCCAATAAAGACGGAGGCGTAGACGACGTAGATACGATTAGGTTCGTTCCGTTCGGTGTATAATACGCAATGTCTTCTAGCGCTACTGGACTAGCGGAAATCATGCGTTCAATTCGAAATGCATCTGCAATCGCATACCCGTTCGAATTGTCCGACATTTGAATTTGAAGCGTCGAATCAACAATATATGTTCCAGCGTTTTCCCACCATATTCCATCGTCGAATAGATCATCCGGAGCAAGCCTTTGGTTCAGTGAAATCGCTCCGATTTGAACTGTCCCATTCAAGATAGAGACCGGTACATTTGACCCATTACTTGTGTTCGCGCCATTCCAGGCTGCCGAGATTCGATACGTACCAGGAGCCACATTAAACGTCCAGGTCGCGGTCTCGCTGCCATCGCTGGGAAGGGTGCTTGAATAATAGGATCCGATATAGCTTGCGGTACTACTTAAGAGATTCCATCCACCGGATTTGGTAAAATTCGCTGTATCAGAATTGTCCACGATTGAAACATATCTTGGGTTCCCTGCTCTGTAGGTCATGTAGAGTGAGGAATTGCCCTGGCCGGACAAATCATCGCGCCCATCACCGTCAAAGTCCCCTTTTGTAACGTCGCTCCAGCTCGCGTTTGGCCATATCGCCCAAAGAGCGCTCGTAAAATTCGTGCGTCCATACGCTGTCCAAATTGAGTTTCCAGCTCTTCCCAAGATGTCATCTTTGCCATCGTTGTCCACGTCAGCAACCTGAACATTATTCCAGGTAACTGCGTTGGACCATGCACCCCAGTTTTCAGTTGAAAATACTGCGCCGTTTGAAACGCCTACATTCCAAACACCATCCGCTCGCCCTGCGATATCATCTCGCCCGTCTCCATTGAAGTCTCCAACGAGTACGTCCACCCAGGTGATATCTGGCCAAATCGTCGCGAGGGACGTGCTAAAGCTAATACCGTTGGAAAGCCCCATCCACCAAGCACCTCCTGCCCGACCTACAATGTCATCGCGACCATCTCCATTGTAATCACCGACTCTTACATCTTTCCAATCGACACTTGAGCTCCAACCCGCCCAAAAAGAATTGATAAAGCTGTTGCCATTGGAGACCGCGATCCACCAATTTCCGCTAGTTTGCCCAACAATATCATCCCGTCCGTCACCGTCGAAGT
>JAYTVM010000004.1:0-9243 GCA_043743995.1 Pirellula sp.
GCGGAGCTTCGCCAGTGAATCCAGCGTGGGCTATCTCCAGGGCGATAGGGACGCAGACCGAAAAAGTCCCCTTCGTCGGAAAGTGATCGGGCTTGTCTCTGTTTCACGCCTGAGGTGCGGACACCGAATATATCAAGCCAGCCAGGTAGAAGTTTTCCGATGGCGGGTTGGACGATGAAGTTGTCGCCCCCTTTGTGAGGCAGAATTCCTCGCAGCAATCCAAATGGGAATCGGGTTGTTAGCTCGGTTCCAAGAAACTGATATCGGCCGCAACGCTGCATGACACAACGGTATCTTTGAATACGTGTAGAGTCTGGGGCAATCGATGCATAAAGCAAGCCGATACCTTGCGAAATCTGTTCCGATGCAGAGTCATTGGAGACGTATTTCATTCGATCTTGTGCGAGAACCAACCAAGCCCCGAGCCAACGTTTTGGATTCGTTACGACGAGTTCGATTTCGAACCCCCGTCGGGCGTGTATCGATCGCGGAAGCCGCCGATAGGCGACCAATCCGTTCAGCGTTTTCGCGCAAACCCGCCATTGAATCAGAAGAATCGCCAGCAGCGTACCTGCCAAAACGATCAGCAAATTGACGTCTCGAAGGATGGCCCCAAGCAAGACGAAAATTGCCATAAATAATACTTGGAGGCCTTCCCGAGTGAATCGCGTTGAAACCGTTAGGGAAGGGCGATTCGCCAGTTGGAAGACTCGCACTGACCATCGCAACCATGTCCTGACAAACGATCCATATGCGTTGGAGGCGCTGTTCTTGGCCAGGAGGGGTCGATTCAGCGGTTCGGAAGAATACTGCGACATGACTAGGCTCCCCTACGATGGAACTCGAACCGATTCCAAACATTTTTGGATGATCGCTTCCGCCGCAGTACGCTCGCTACCAGCCGCAAACCCACGTGGCATAACACGGTGTGCCAACACTGGGAGGGCCAACTTCTTAACATCATCTGGAACCACGAACGAACGGCCGGCAAGCAATGCAGAAGCTTGTGATGCGCGATAAAAAGCTAGAGCCCCTCGCGTGCTGACGCCGACCTGTAGTTCATGGCTCTTGCGAGTCTCGTCGACGATATCTTGCAGATAGTCTAGAATCGAATCTTCGACTTGGACGGTGCGAGTGAGAGCTTGCGCTTCGCGGATTTCAGCCAAGGTAACGACTGGCTTCAATTCATCCACTGGCTCACCCGCCCGATGGGACCGGAGAATGTTGCGTTCCGCATCGCGAGCTGGATAACCGACATCAATTCGCATGATGAACCGATCCAATTGGCTCTCGGGAAGGATATACGTTCCTTCGAATTCGAACGGATTTTGCGTTGCGATGACAAGAAAGGGATCGGGCATGCGGTGCGTCTTTCCGTCGACGCTGGCTTGACGTTCGCTCATGGCCTCAAGCATTGCGCTTTGCGTTCGCGGTGGTGCACGGTTGATTTCGTCCCCTAGGACCACGTTTGCAAAAATCGGCCCGTGGCTAAACTTGAATTCACCATTGTGGTAAATACTGCTGCCGATAATGTCGGTAGGTAATAAGTCTGGGGTGAATTGCACTCGCGTAAAAATGCCATCGATACTTTTTGCGAGTGCCTTGGCCACCAACGTCTTTCCAACACCGGGTACGTCTTCTAGCAAGATATGTTCGCCCGCCAACAGGGCTACAATCGTTTTACGAACGACTTCTATTTTCCCGAGAACGACCGCTTCCATGTTGGACTCTAGTCGCTTTAAAACGGATTGTATCGACGAATTCATTCAGTTGCTTTCCCAAAGATTGCATTCCGAACCTCGATAGGGCGATTGCCGGACGGTTCGCGGTGAGCTCCTCGGATAAGAGTTATCCTGGAAAACTTGCTTGCCAACAATGACCTAGACCACTGAAAATAAGGTCTAGGAGGAAATGGTACGGCTTAGTCGACCGTAAACACCGGCGATCGCAAGCGCCAAGGCAATAAGCCCGAAACCGTACCAAACGGTCGCTGGCACCTCCCAAAACGTCAACGATGCAAACCAAGCGTTGGCAAAGGCACACAAAAAAATGAAGCCAAAGTAGACAAATGAAAATATTGCAAGCAGGATCAAGCCGATTCGTTCTCGACTGGCAATGGTTTTGGCTGACTCTTCTTCGATTCGGTTTTCAGAGTGTAGCATTAAAAGATTATGTTTCGCGGCAATAGGATTCGGGTGACATCGCGAAAGCAACAACGCGTCGCATGAGTAAATGAGATTGTAGACGGTTCCAAGTGCAATGTCCAACGTTGTGTGCCCGCCGAGCTACCGCTTGCGCCGTGCTACCGTTTGCGTCCACGCCATTTATTCGGATCGGATGCAGTATGAAACACACCGAGTACGTACGTTGCCACTTGTGAATGTTCAAACCGCACATACTATCTCCTTCCAAAAAGCGTCCGACGCGTTGGCTGCCGCTGCTTTGCAATATCGACTCAGATTGATCATGCAATCGGCGTTGCGAAACAGGACATCCGTCGGCGGAGCGACGGATCTACGGCTCCGCGACCGGCGGTCCGTTCAAACGATACGCGCTGAACTTGATCGACGTTTGGCAGGCTATCGTCCGAATCCTTATTCAGCGCTAACCGAACCACAACTTCGCAATCAAAATCTTGACGCTCGATCCTACGCAAACTACGAACTGAGTAATCCCAGTTCGTAGATTTGAGTTAGATAAAAAGCTACCGCCGACCGGAAGTTTCCTCATCCCGGCAGCAGTATTTGGCTAATTGCCAATCGGCTGAAGTCGCAGGGTTGCGTTTTCACAACCGATGGCGACCTCACGCGAGTTGGTAAATCGAACTCGGTGAACACCGGCTGGAAGCGGTTTTGGACTTGGCAGCAATTGCCCGTCGACCGTGTCCCAGACCGAAACCGTTCCATTCCAATCGCCTGCTACAAGTTGCTTACCATCTTTGGAAAAGCTCAGTGAGAGCAGGTAGCTATTGGTCGAACCGGCAAGAGTGGTCAGCCGCTTGAGCACCACTTTCGTTTCCAAGTCCACGAGATCCACAGATGGCTGAGTCTTGTTGATAGTTGGCTTAGGTGAAACCATCGCCAGCCTTTTCCCGTCAGGAGAGACGGTCGCGAAGTAGCTGGCGAAGGAATACTCCAATTCTCCAGTCGAACTTTTGTAGAGCCGACTTGTTCCGCTGGACGAGCAAACCAATAGCAACTCGCCCGAGGGTGAGAACTCAACTGAGTCGACACGATCCAGTCCTTGAATATGCTGTTCAAGCTTGCCGGTCGCGATATTCCAGATCTCAATGCCACCGGCAGTTGGTGCACTTCCGGCTGGGCGACTCCACTGCGTGTAGCCATGAGCCAGCCGAGTCCCATCCTCGCTAAGGGCGACCTCGCCGAGAAGATTTTCGCTGGCCCAAGTCTTGATCGTCTCACCCGTCGAGAGCTTTCGAAGTTGAATCTCTTGTCCCTGAACAACAACCAACAAGTCCTTAGCATGGCAAACAGCTAGGTCACCCGCTCCTCCCACCGAGGCTTGCCATCGTAGTTCGCCGGTTGCCAGATTCCATTGACGCAGTTCGTTTGGCCAATGTTCTTTGGTGTTCTCTTGATCGCGAATGAGAGCCGTAAGAATGCCTCGCTCTTGATCGACATCGATTCGAGAAGGCACTCGTCCTGCTAGCAGGATGCCTTTTGAAAGATCTTGCGTGGTTGTGGGCTGTTTGTCGTTTTGGCGTGAGGGCTCGACCAAAACAGTGCCCGGTTGATAGCCGTCCGGTACGGTCATCGCAAACCTCTCAACTGGAAGCTCCGCGTTCCATTGGAACTGGTCGAAAGTGATTCGAGTTTTCGACTTGGGATCAGAATCCAACATCTCTATCTTAATAGGCAATTGACTTTCCGTATCAACCCACAACGTCATCTCAGTATCACCGACGATTCCCAAAACTCGCAGCCCACGGATACTGTAGGTACTCACTGGCTTGCCGTCGATGCGATCACTACCAAGCGACTTTACTGACTTGTCCTTAGCCGCAATGAGTTCAGCGATCGGATTGATGTTTTCTACGCCACGCAGATTGTTGAGGTCTGACTTTTGCACAATCTTGCGTATGGGATCGATGATGAGAGCTTCTCGGGACTTGGAATTGATCAATGAAACAAGCGACTGATCACCAACACTTTGCTCAAAGCGAACTACTTCGTCGCGAATCATCACCGTTCCGCTCTGTGTATAGCGATCGGAGAAATTCATCTTAAATGCAAATTGCAGAGTCCGAATCTTCATCACGTGCTCAACAACTTGCGCCAAAGCATTCGATGTTGGACCGCTCGTCAACCAGGCCACAAGTAAAATGGTTGCCGCCAGCGATGCAGCAATACTACCCAAGCGCGCCCAGCGATTAGAAAGAGTCTGTTGACTTTGAGCCAACTGGACTTTGTTTTCGTTCAACGGAATTTGCAGCGCGCGTTGCTGTACGCGGGCCGCGGCTGCTTGGTCGAATGGATGGCTCAAGATTTCTGCAACAGCCGAGTCCAGTTCCTGTGCGTCGAAGTCAATTGGTTCGGGTTTCATTATCGATGCTCTCTGTGTGTAGGTAATAGGCTTTGTGACAAGCGTTGTCGTGCTTTATAAAGTGAGGTGGAGACTGATTCGCTAGTGATTCCGAGGCTGTCAGCTATCTCATCGCGAGTCATTTGTTCGTAGTACGACATAACGAACACGGTCGCTTGTTGGTCAGGCAACTGGCTCAGCGCCATTTGCAATCGTTGAGCAAGTTCGGATTTGATCAGGTTCATGGCGGGATCTGAGTCGATGGCGCACTGGTGTTCATTCAACTCGACTGTGCGTCGCTTGCGTCGTCGAAAGTCAAGTGACCGAAGCGTAGCCAAACGCACTAACAATCCAATCCAGCTCTGGATTGGCCCTGCGCGATGCAATCGATACGCTTCAATAAAAACGTCCTGCGAAACGTCCTCAGCGTCCTGTACCGATCCCAAAATACGCTGGGAAACACGAAAAACGCGAGAGCTATGCAGTTGCACAATACTCCCCCAGTCAGGTTCATCCTCGGTGTTCATAGTGATCTACTCACGGCCAATCTCCAATTCTTGAGGTAAGGGCTAGTTACCGAAGTAGTCGCAGCAAACGGGGCCGCATGACCGAGAATTGCCCACTTTAATTGCCGAAATTGGAGTCTTTGGTTGGTTCCTTGGAATTGGACGGCGTCGGAGACGAACTACTTGGCAGCGCATCCTTGGAGCTGACATTGGTAGGAAGCATCAATTGTCCTGTTCCGGTTCAGCCCAAACGGATGTATTTCCATCTTGGTCAAACTGAACGTGGATAATGTTCGCTCGGCAGCAAACCGGGCAGTCCTCAACATATTCTTGAGAGCGGCCTTCGGTGACGTCCAGCGGAATGACGATCTGTTCGCCACAGGAATCACAGATGTAGCTGGCATCTACCAGCATTGTTTCGTCTTGTGGGTTAACCGGCTGCGATTTCCAAAGCATCTCCTCGTCAAGGCACGGCAACTGATTGTTTGCTGCAAGTTGCTCGCAAGTCCACAGAAGTATCGACAACGATGCATCGTCCGCGAGTCTATGATCCTTGCCAACCTCGATCAACAAGTCTAACGGCAATCGGCTTTTGGAAACCAATTCCTCGCTATCGTCAAACGGAATGACATCATCCATTCGGCTATGTAGAATGGCAGAGTTGGGCTTGAGTTGTTTGGCGGATCCCCATTTCTTCCAAGCGGGACAAAGGAGCACCAAGGGTGTTTTGCCCGAATTCATATTCAAAGCAACTGCCCCACCCCGCGATGACCCAACGACACAATCGGGCTTTTGCAAATCGTACTCAGCCTGAGCTACCCGAATGGCCTCTTGGAAATCATCGTCATCGAGCTGGGGATTGGTGACTTGGCAACCGTGCTGCCTGAGATACGTGGGCTTCACTCCACCGGGACGCGAATGCCAACCATGAAGAAACAGAATTCTCAATTTGGATGAATCTTGCATTACTCTGTCTTTTTTTTCCGGCCACCGTTTCACCACATAGGGATTTATCTGCAAATGTAGCAGTTGTGCTAGAAGCGCTTGATGCTCTGCTTCAATTCAGTTGCTTCCACACTCTCAGCGGCCAAGCCCAAACAGATGTGACTTATATCCGCCAACACTCACGTATTGTACACCAACGCCCAGAGCGAATGCGTTGGGCGTGGGAAGCGTGGCAGATGTCTCTAGCGACTTCACCACGCCCTTCGTCCCTCAGAGAGGCTGTGATTTTATAGTACCAATCACGCTCCGCGTGATTTTCGCAGTTCAAAAACCTTTGGTTTCTGAGGCAACATCACGCGGAGCGCGATGAGTACTTTCTTCAAATTCGAAAAAATCACAGCCTCAGAGCCTGCCACACATGTCGATTTCCTTCGACTTGATTGATCCGAAACCTGGACGACCTCTGGGGGTTCCTGGGGGCACGTGTTCGACGGCTTCTGAATAGCTTGAAACAAAAAAAGGGTGAGCATCGGCTCACCCTCTCTAATGTTTCGGTTGTAACTTTCGCAGAGCGAAAGGCGACATTGAAAAAGCTAATTAGCTTGCCGCGACTTCAAAGGCTGGCTTGGGAGCTTTCTTTGTCACTCGGTCGTTCTTGCCAACAAACTCAAGAATAGCTCGGGTTCCATTATCGCCCAATCGAGGTTTGGCCAAACGCATGATTCGAGTGTAGCCACCAGGTCGAGCGGTGAATCGAGGGGCAATTCGGTTGAATAGAACGTCGACAGCTTGTTTGTCACGGATCATCGCGTAAACGCGTCGACGGGCCGTGATGCCTGGAGAGCGAGCGTCAGCCCACTTACGCCACATATCACTCTTCCGCCATGCTTTCCAATCCTCGGTACCTCGTTCCGCCTTGGTTGCGAACTCTTCGGCACCGGCTTCGCCGGCCAATCCTTTGATCGCGATGGTAATGCACTTCTCGACCATTGGACGAATTTCCTTGGCCTTCTCGAGAGTCGTGATGATTCGACCAGGGACCTTAGGAGCGTTTGGTTCCAATTCGGTGGTTTCCCGTTCGGTCAGGAAAATGGCGGAAACCATGTTCGCAAACAAAGCCTTACGGTGCGACGAATTGCGTCCTAGAACGCGACCTTTTCTACGGTGTCTCATGACGGATATCCAAAACGAATTAGCAAATGTTTAAGTTGAAAGACAGCTGACCCGCGGCTAGCTATCGAATTAACGCAACGACGGAACTCGCATGCCAAGATGCAAGCCCATGTTGCCGAGCTTTTCGCGAACTTCCGTCAGCGTTGTCTCACCAAAATTTCTGACTTCGAGCAATTGATCTTCGGTTCGCTGAACGAGATCTCGTACTTGACGAATCCCTTCCGCTTCTAAGCAGTTATTTGCCCGGACCGACAGTTTCAGTTCTGCGACAGTCGTGTTGAGCTTGGCTTCGAGTTGGGCCTCGGCACTGCCAGGTCCGCCACGAGCGACTGCATGGACCTGTTTGCCCAATTCGCTTGACTGAACAAAGGGGTTGAGGTGCTTTCGCAGAATCTTTGCGCCTTCGACCAAAGCCATTTCGGGGTGAACCGAACCATCGGTCCACAATTCGATGATCAATCGATCGTAGTTGGTTTTTTGACCCACACGTGTTTCTTCGACGAAGTACCGAACACGAACGACAGGGCTGTAGACCGCATCAACAGGAATGATCCCGATTTCGTGGTCGCCAGAGCTATGTTCGGTGGCGGGAACGTAGCTTCGGCCGTTTTCGACAACCATTTCCATCATGAATGGAACATCGGCAGTCAACGTCGCTAGCACATGATCCTTATTGATGATCTCGACGTCGGAATCTGTTTGGACGTCGGCCCCGGTGATTGGTCCAGCCTTATCCCGAGTCACCGTCAAAACACGCGTGTTATCGCTGTGGTTTTTGACGACCAAGCTCTTTACGTTCAGAACGATCTCCGTGACGTCCTCAAGGACACCTTGAATCGATGAGAATTCGTGCTGAGCACCACGAATTTTGATCTGAGTTACGGCACTACCTTCCAAACTGGAAAGAAGCACACGACGCAAACTATTGCCGATCGTCGCTCCGAACCCGCGCTCGAATGGCTCTGTCGTAAACTTTCCGTAGGTCGACGAAAGTGTCGAACGATCGATACTCACTTGACTCGGTAGTTCTAATCCACGCCAACGGATATGCATTGCCTAAGTACTCCAAAAACAACTAAAACTGACTCGTAAAGACTCTTTTGAACTCAATCCAATTAAACGCGACGACGCTTGCGTGGGCGGCAACCATTGTGTGGAATCGGGGTGATGTCCTCGATCAATTTGACCGTAATGCCGGCTGCTTGAAGAGCAGTAATTGCAGATTCGCGACCTGAACCAGGCCCTTTGACTCGAACTTCGATTTCCTTAACGCCGAACTTGGCTGCTTTCTCGGCAGCTTGTTGTGCGGCAAGTTGACCGGCGAACGGAGTGCTCTTGCGAGATCCTTTGAAACCACTGGTTCCAGCACTTGCCCAGCACAACGTATCACCCTTCATGTCGGTGATCGTTACTGTCGTGTTGTTGAACGTTGCCTTAACGTGAGCGACCGCGGAGGTGACGTTACGTCGAACCTTACGTCGCTTGTTTTGAACCGAAGCACTGGTATTTGCTGCTGTCTTGGCCACAGTGGGACCGTTCCTTCAAATCGAAATGCGGATAATACTTGTGTACGAAAAAGTCGTTCGCAGTGCGAACCAACCGCAATCCCTGTACGGATTGCGGAAAACAAAACGTTGGCCTGCGAAAACTATCGCAAGTCCTTAACGCCCTTCTTACCTGCAACCGTCTTCCGTGGTCCCTTGCGGGTCCGGGCATTGGTGCGTGTGCGTTGACCGCGGACCGGCAAGCTTTGCTTGTGCCGAACTCCACGATAACACTTGATTTCCCGCAGTCGGTGAATGCTTTGACCGATTTGACGACGAAGTGGACCTTCGACGGTGTAATCTCGTTCGAGCAAGGTGGACAAACGGCTCAATTCGTCTTCATCCAGGTCTCGCGCCTGTTTGGTCGGATTGATTTTGGTCTTTACGCACGCTTCCCGAGCAATAACCGGGCCAACGCCGTAAAGATACTGAAGCGAATAAATGACTTGCTTGTCATTCGGAATATCAACACCGAGAAGACGCGGCATACTTGCCTACTCCTAAACCTTTATCTACCTGGACTTTACGCTAAA
>JAYTVM010000005.1:0-2762 GCA_043743995.1 Pirellula sp.
AAGATGACCCGAGAGGCCATAGCCTCGACTTCCTGCAAAATGTGTGTCGACAACAAAATCGTTTTGGTCTCGCCAAGCTTCTTCATTGTGTTTCGAACCTCGCGAATTTGGTTTGGGTCCAGACCAGCGGTGGGTTCGTCAAGAATAAGAACCTCTGGTTCGTGAAGCAAAGCTTGAGCCATTCCAACTCGCTGGCGAAACCCTTTAGAAAGTTTGCTAATGGCTTTGTGAACGACCGACTTGAGATCGCAAAGTTCGATCACAGCTTCTATTCGAATTTTTTTATAGGCTGGGGCCATTCCGCGAGCGTCGGCGAAAAAACTAAGCAGGCTGTGCGGGGTCATGTCGGGATAAAGTGGACCATTCTCGGGCAAGTAGCCGAGTCGAATGGAACCGGCAATGCGATCGGTAAACATATCGTGGCCCGCAATGCGAGCGACCCCTTCGCTTGGAGCAAGGTATCCGGTCAGCATCTTCATGGTTGTACTTTTTCCGGCACCATTTGGCCCAAGGAAAGCGACTAGCTCGCCTTTGCTAACCTTGAACGACACGTCGCGCGCTGCAGCGAACGGACCGTAAAATTTGGACAACCCCTCAGCCTCGATCATCACTGCGGAGTTAGCACTTGGTTCAGGCATATTAAGTGATATGTTGTAATCTTTAAAGGAACAAACTCTGTGACGGACCGCAAAAAGGTCTCTTCTGACCGGAAAGCGAGTATACCACGCTTCCACAGTCAATCAACGCGTCTTTGACGATCACGCTAGGTTTAACGCCATGCAATCATGCCTTCGCTACGCACGACGGATATTCATAGTTCAAAGCAAGCACGCAACTTTTCGTCGATTTCGAGAGGACGCCAGAATGGGGCATTGCCTTCCAGCCTGCACGCTAGCGCGTTGCGGCTCAAAGTGAGTGCCATTTGCCTTTCAGCCTGCCGCTCGCATTAGCTCAGGTATCGAGTACGCCTTCGGCTGACGGTTAAACAAATAGTTGAACGGTATTGGTGTCAATCACCGCGGAGCTTGAGATTCATTAGTTCCAGCTTCTCACGCACCTCGGTCAAACTGGTCACACCAAAGTTTTTGCACTCCAGTAGGTCGTCACCCGTCTTCCGAATTAGCTCGCCGATCGTATTGAGTTGCAATCGAACCATACACTTGCGTGCACGTACCGAAAGATTCAATTCTGAAATTGGACGATCAAGCAACATTTGTTGGTCTGGCGTCATGCCACTGACATCCAACGGCGGATCAGCTTCTCGCTTTTCATGTGAAAATTGGCCGAGCCCCAAACCGCGGGCGACGAGCATTTCTCGGATTTCGACAAGAGAGGTTTCTCCAAAATTCTTGCTGGAAAGCAGGGTCTGCTCCGAAACGCGTGTCAAATCGCCAAGCGTTCGAATCCCCATCTTTTGAAGACAATTTCGCGATCGCACCGAAAGTTCGAAATCGGTAACGGGCACATTAAGCAACTGCGCCAGCCGCTCGTTCTTTTTCTGCGAATCCTCGTCGTAAAGGATGTTTCCACCTGCTGCCGCATCCTTCAAATATAGGGTTGCCAGCTTATGGTCGGGTTGGGTTTCCAAAATACGTCGATAGCAAGCTTGAGCTCGAGCGTAGTCGTTTCGGTCTTCGTACATAATGCCCAAATTGAGCAAGGTACCGACGTGCGACGGAATAACTCCAGCACCGCGTTGATACAGTTCGAATGCCTGTTGGTCATTGCCAACGCGGTCGTTTTCTAAGGCCAAACCGAAAAGCGCACCAGCATGCCGCGGATTCACCTGAAGTGCTCGTTGATAAAGTGCGATCACTTCGGTCAAATTGCCGCCAATCGAAGCCAAAGTTGCCGCTCGTTGAAATGGATATTCCGAGTGCTGTTCGACGGCACCAAAGATGTTGTCCAGTAATTTCAATGCATCGTCTTTGCGTCCGACGTAACGAAGAACTTCGGCGCGGCTCAATTGGCACCACTCTGGTGTATATCCAGATCTTTCAGCGGCATCGTAATAGGCCAATGCCCGATCGTACTCCTCGAGTTGGAAACAGCTTTTTCCAAGGTAATACTGTGCCAACGCACCGCCGTCAGCCTGCTTGAGAGTCGCTTCAGCGTCCTCAAACTTGCCGATCAAGTACATGCAAACACCCAATCGAGTCAGTGTTGCCGGGGAGGGATTCGGGGTTTGATGAAGCTCGTGAACTGCATCTCGCAACAATGCACACTGGGTAAGATCGTCCTCGATGCTCCTAACCAACCGATCGATGTCCTGTGGACCAAAAGTCTGGTTGGAAAGTACGATCTCTCGTATATCTACTTGCGCCATTTGAACCATATGCTCTAAAATCCCCAATTAATATTTTTGTCGACTGGATTTATTAGTCATCCGAGCCAGCATCTTGGAAGCCGATGGTGGGAGTCGAACCCGCAACCCCCGCATTACGAATGCGGTGCTCTACCAATTGAAGCTACATCGGCATTTTTGCTTGGATTTTTGCTAAGTGCAAACATCAGGCCGCCACATGGGCAATTCCCACCGTTTTCCAAGAATCCCTTAAATTAAAGGGAATGGGTGGGAATCGTCAAGAGCAACCTGTTCTATTCGTTTTTCTAATTTAGCGACAGTGTTGACATACGGGCGTCGATTCACAACCCGCTGCGTAAGCGAGGGACCAGCAACAAAATCCCTCGCTTACGCAGCGGGTTACGAAAAACAGTCTGCAATTAAACTGCTTTTCGCAATGTCTTTCGCAGCATTACCT
>JAYTVM010000006.1:0-35735 GCA_043743995.1 Pirellula sp.
CGGAGTAGAAACGAAAAAACCCCGTAATCCATTGAGAATTACAGGGTTTTCGCTAATCGGGCCGGCGGGATTCGAACCCACGACCTCTACCACCCCAAGGTAGCGCGCTAGCCAGGCTGCGCTACGGCCCGATTTTGTTCGGAATCGCTGTTGCAAACTCCTCCGAACGCTCGAATTGTAACGGATTTCAACACTCTCGCCAAGGTTCCCTTGAGAATCCTTGTCTAGACTTCGTGACTTGTGTTGTCGCAACTTTTTGCTTATCAAAGCCACTATTCAAATCAACTTAGCCCGCAAATCCCATCGAATTTGCCAAATCATACCTCTTGAAAACTAGCCACTGTCCCATGGCCGCAGATACAGCGATCGATGTTGAACTTCGTGCTATGGCAAAACAAATTGCCATATCACTGTCTATTTCCGAACGCCAAGTCCAAGCGACCATCGAACTCCTGGACGCTGGAAACACCATCCCTTTCATCGCTCGCTACCGCAAAGAAGCCACCCAAGGTCTCGATGAAATGGCGCTCCGGGCAATCGAAGATGCGCTCGAAAAAGCCCGCGAACTGGCCGCTCGCAAAAAAACTGTCCTCAAAACTATCGACGAACAAGGTCTCCTGACCGACGTCCTCCGCAAGCAAATCATCGCTTGTACCGATTTACAAACCCTCGAAGCAATCTACTTACCCTTCAAACCCAAACGCAGAACGCGAGCCACCATCGCTCGTGAACGTGGATTGCAACCGTTGGCCGATTTGCTGCTCAGCCAGAAAGTAATCGGTCAGCCCAAACAAGATATTCTAAAACAATACGTTAACCTGGAATTGGAAGTACCCGACCCGGCCTCAGCCCTGCAAGGAGCACTCGATATCGTTGCCGAGTTTTGGGCTGATCAAGCCAACACGCGCACTTGGCTCGCCAAAGAAGCCAAAACGCGCGGTCGTGTTACCTCCCAGGTAAAACGGGGCAAAAAAGAAGAAGCTTCCAAATTTGAAATGTATTTCGAATTTGGCGAACCGGCCGCAAAAATCCCCTCCCACCGCTTGCTCGCCATGCTGCGCGGCGAGACCGAAGGCATGCTGCGGATCGGTATCGAAGTCGATAAAGTTCAAACTGTCGCCCAACTCAAACAACAACTCGTAACCAATCGTCAGTTTGAGTTTCATAACGATTTACTCACCGCTGTCGAAGACTGCTGTGAACGACTCCTGATGCCAGCCACCGAAACAACCGTCCTCCAAGAACTCAAAGAAAAAGCCGACGAAGAAGCTATCACCGTCTTCGGAAAAAACCTGCGTGAACTTTTGCTGTCGCCACCCGCTGGCCCCAAAGTCACCATCGGTATCGATCCTGGCTTTCGCACCGGCTGCAAAGTCGCCGTCGTCGATGGCACCGGAAAGTTCTTGACCAACACGACCATCTACCCAACTCCACCGCAAAACGATCTCGATGGAGCGGGTAAAGTCCTCTTGGGCTTGATCACCAAATACCAAGTCGAGCTCATAGCTATTGGCAACGGTACCGCCTCCCGAGAAACCGATGCGTTTGTCGCAGGTCTGATTCGCCAACATGATTTGAAGATTACCAAGGTTCTCGTGAGCGAATCTGGTGCCTCTATCTACTCCGCCAGTGAACTGGCTGCCCGCGAATACCCTGAACTTGACCTGACCGTGCGAGGAGCCATCAGTATCGCGCACCGATTGCAGGATCCACTCGCGGAACTGGTCAAAGCCGATCCAAAGTCCATAGGTGTCGGCCAATACCAACACGATGTCAACCAAAAACTACTGCGCAAGCGACTCGATCGCGAAGTCGAGTCCTGCGTAACGAGCGTCGGCGTCGATCTCAATATGGCAAGTGCCTCCCTGCTGTCCCATGTCGCAGGCATTGGCCCGAAGCTAGCCGAAAATATCGTCCAGTATCGAGACGAGAATGGTCGCTTCGAAACCCGATCGCAATTGCTCAAGGTTCCAAAACTTGGTAGCAAGGCATTCGAACAAGCCGCAGGTTTCTTGCGAATACGGGATGGCAAGCAGCCGCTCGATAACTCGGCTGTCCATCCCGAAAGCTATGGTGTTGTAGAACGCATGGCATTGCACCTTAAAGCCGATACCAAATCGCTCGTCGGCAATGCTTCGCTAACCCAAAAGCTATCGCCCAAGGACTTCGTCGATGATCGGTTTGGGTTGCCGACCGTGATGGATATTCTGCAAGAACTCGCCAAACCAGGTCGCGACCCGCGCAGCGAGTTTCGTGTCGTTCACTTCTCGGAAAGTGTTCATAGCATGCAGGATCTCAAGCCTGGCATGGTGTTGGAAGGTTCTATCACCAATGTGACCCACTTCGGGGCTTTCATCGATATCGGTGTCCATCAAGATGCACTCATCCATATTTCGCAATTGGCGGATGTGTATGTCAAGGACCCCAGTGAGATTGTTGCCGTCGGGGACATCCTTAAAGTGAAAGTGCTCGAGGTGGATATCGATCGCAAACGGATTGCGGTTACAAGGAAGTTTTAACGGTGCTGTTTCTGCGTTTGTGCTGGGCGAAACGCGATTCTCGGGTTGGCATGGGTGGAACCGTTGGGAGCGCAGTGCGGACAATGATGGATAGTAACGAGGGGCGGTTGGGATCGCTGACCGTCCGTCGGCGGCGCGACGGACCTACGGAATCGACAGTTCATTCTTAACGCGATCGATTCCTGGCTCGAAACTTAGTAGTTGTACGAGCAATTCGGACGTTCGAATCGAGTTCACTCTACCTCGCAGTATCGCGGTACTCCCTGCCATTCGTACGCTTGCATTCCCTCCGGAAAACTGAGCAACACGATCGCTGACGTCTTGGCTGGCCGGCCCTTCCACGAGCCGTTCGCTTTGCGATGCTGTTGTCTCGAAATCAATTTCTAGTCGAGGGTAGTACATTCCTTTTGCAGGTTGGGGAGGAAGCGGTCGGTTGATCTTGGTCTTAGTCGTTTCGATGCGAAGATTCTCAACCGCCGAAGGCACGCGACCCACTCCTATCGCTTGCCCTGACCCAACAAAGCCATTGAGGTCGCTTCGATTCGAACCTACGAAGTCTTGACGCGAACGGTTGCCTCGCACAAAACGTGTGTTATTCACCTGCATTCTAGTCCCCAGAGAACCGATTGCATTGGCTGCCTGCCCGATGCCGCCGGGGTTTGCTAGTCCTATTCCTATATTTGGAGGCGGGGCTAGACTTGCGGCCCTTTGCTGCGTCAGGGAGGTTGCGGGAGCACCTATGACGCGATTACCCACGAGTTGCGCAGAAGCGAGTCCGTGTTGTAGCAACAACGCCACCAGGGACATCAACATGGAAACCTGAAGCTTGCAACCGTGAACTTTCATCGTATCTCTCCTAATATGTTACCTTGCTTATTGGAGCATACTTCCCCAATTGACTGCCCCAATTGGATCCAGTGTGTGTCTTCGTTGACTCGCACCAGCACTTTGTTCGCAAGAACTTCGAGGACCGCGATATCATGTAATGCAACTGGGATTTGACTGCCTGCTGAGATAGTCTTGGTGGTGCCTCGGCCGTCGGTGCGAAACCAAGCTTGAGCGATCCCCTCGCGATTGGAAGTGATGGCTTTGAGCTCAATGTCGAACAACGCCTTGGCAAAACCACGGGCGAATAGATTGCGACGGACCAACTGATCGTACGAGCTCGACGCGACAACCGATGCGTCAGCGATCTCCCAATCGCCTAGCTCCTGCTTGTTCGTAGATGCCTCGAGGCAGAGCACTTCGATGGATAAATCGGCATCCAAGCGACCTTCGTTACCGACCGGGTTGAGCGTGATCGCACGGATCTTGTGAAGATGCCCGGCTTTGCGAAAAGCGTTTAAGAAACTGGAAAGTTTTGCGAGGCTGGCTTGGCCCCTTAAAGAAAAGTTGATGCGGTGGCCAATCAGTTGACGCTTGCCTTTCTTCGTTCGCGAACGAATTTCGAGTGGGATCGGCTGAGCCGCGTCCACCGAAGCCGAACCCAAATCGCTGGTCTCAATCAAATTGAGCAGCCATTGCTGATACAAGGATCTCGCCAACTGCGGATCATCTGGCAGTGCTCTGGCGGCAAAGGACTCCAAACGCTTGCCTTGCTTTTGTGCAACGAGTTGTTCGGATTTAAGGGCGCTTAGCTTTTCGCTAAGATCGTCCATCTGGGCCGTAAACTGTTGACTGGGCCGCTCGATCCAACTGCGATAGAGCGTGTCCAGCCCGTACAGACCAAACACAGATAGCCCAGCTATCAGCAGCCATTTGATGCGTGGAGTCATAGCTGCTTCTCCGACGATGCAACATTCGGCTTTTCAACCGTCTTCTCCGGCAAGGCGGTTGTCTGCTTAGGTCCATACGCGTTTTGCTTTTGGACTTCAATTGGAAACGACACTCGCGTCTCGAATTGCCAGGGGTACTCGGTCGCATTTTGATTTTGACTGATTTGTTTGCTGGACGCACCATATTTTGCGCTTCGAATGCGTGATTCCAGTTGCGAGATGAATTCTTGTTCAGCGACTTGCACGGAGAGGTCGATCGTTGCCGTATTCGCCGCTGCCGAGGCAGTTAACCGCCGAACAGTAGCGTCCTGTCCTTCCGGTAATCGGTTCGAAAGTTCGTTCAGCTCCGATAGCCAATCGACTTGGTCCGCCAACCATGTTTGAATAGCGAGCACTTGATCCGATTTTTCTTGGTACTTGGCGGTTACCTTTTTGGTGTTTTCGAGTTCTTTTTGCAAAGTATCTACTTCGATTTGTAGCTGCCAAACATCGGAAAACAAGAAATAAGCTGCAATAGCCAAGACGGACGCGGCACCTGCTCCAATGGCAGCCCAACGGTGCATTGGATTCTTTGGTTTCGGAGCCTGCTTAGGAGCTAATAAGTTAACCGGGAGCACATCGTTGACGAAGTCCCAGGCAGCCCCCGCATTGGCAGCGGAAGTGATGGTGATATCGCTTGCCTCGCGTGCGCTACCTACGGAATTGGATTCACGAGCAGCCTTGAATTCCCAATCGACGAGCGGGTCTATCGTATGAATTGAGGACTCCCCTCGAGATTCCAGCGCACTTGCAACTTGACGGGCTGCGTCGCTGGTCGCAAACACATACCAACCCAACTGCAATTCGGCTGTTTCCTGTGGCAGGAGTGTCAAGCATCGCTGCATCTCCATCCAAATCTGTTCTGCAACTCGAGCCGGATCATCCGTACTCAATCGGATCGTTCGCAGAAGTATCGGCTCAGCTCCACGGCAAACTGCCATTTCGACTTCACCAGTATAAAGATGGATGGCAACGGCTAGCGTCTCATTCGATATTCTCTGGCGATGGAGTAGTCCCAACGGAGCAAGATGTCGAGAACAAATCGCCGCCAACCTAAATCCGGCCGCTGCCACTTGCTTCTGCAAAGAGCTGAGTTCCTTGGCAGGCAGCGCGAACACCAAAACTTGGTTGCCGACATTCCGATCGGTTTTTGGATTGGCAACGACATGAAAATCCACAATCGGTGGTTCGTCGGTTTCGCCCAGTTGCTGCTCCACCTCGCTCGCGATGAGACTAGGCAGTTCGCTGTCCTCCGCGGGAGGCAAGTTAAGCGTCGGAAGATCTAACTCAGGACGCGACAAGAGAACGACAAGACGTTGGACAGAAATCGAGTGATCGCGGAAATGATTCGCTAGCGCCAACAAAGGCATGCCTGCTGCCGCGTAGCTAATCGCTCCAACATCCTCTGCGGTTAGCATCTTGGACCTTGAAGAAACCACCAAGAAGTAGATTTGTTCGCGATCCCAATGCACTACGGCGATGCGCCCTGTGCCGGGTTTGCGAGTCGCGCTATTTTGGAGATTCGAGAGTTGTTCCAATAATGTCATGGTTTTGAATCGGCCAGTTGCTCAATCGGAAAACCGCGGTCCCAAGGATGCCAGACTTTTTGATTTCGAAATTGGGTGGGGTTTTGACGGGCATCAATCGTCGCGGTCGTCCGATAAACGGCGCTCTGGTTGTCGCGGTATCCGATCGCCTGCACCGAATAAACATCGCTGCGGCAAGTAAGGTAGGGTTCTAATTCTTTCAGTTTGGCAAGATCGATGACGTCGACTAACCATGCGATGGAGTCTAGCTCCTGGTTCTTTCCAGAAGTATTCGTCGATCCTGATCGGTGCTGCACGATACGTTGCGCGAGCGACAAATCCAGACCAGGAACTCCTGCCAGAACTTCCACAGGAGCTTCGGTTGCATCGATACGCCCCTCCGAAATCGGAGATAGTTCGATAGTTACATCGTCGAGCAACCTTCCAAGATAGTTGCGGACCTCGGACAAGTCACTTGAAAAGGGATTGCGGAGCGTCCTTTTTGCGGGAGAGGTTTGATTTGTTGGGCTACCGGATGGGTTGGAAGTGCTTACGGGTGGTAGATCCACTACAGCCCCTACTAGATCGAGTGGACTTCGAAACGTGAACGTTGCGGTTTTTCCAAAATCGGGAGTCCAGTCCTGGACCAGTTCCACCGCCGCACTTGAAGCTGCTGCCGTGCTTCCTTGGTTTGGTGTTGATGGTGTTGATGGTGTTGATGGTGTGGATGGTGTGGATGGTGTGGATGGTGTGGGTGGAGTGGGTGGAGTTAATGGTATGAAAACGAGCGGTGTAGTGATTGGAGGAGGAGGCGAGATTGGGGATTGGGGCTTTGGAGCGGAAGTGGCAGGGGTGCCCGACTCGGTGGATTTGGGGGGTGCCTGAGTTGGTGCATTGGGAGCCCCGTTGCTCGGTCCGAATTGACGCATTGCAATCACAAAATTCGCCCAATCCGCCGACCAAACCAGAGACAGTTGCCGATGAAGCGATTGAAGATCAGGATCATTCAAATAAATCCTCGGCTGTCCATCGCGAGTCGCATTGCGATGGCCACTTACCCAAGTTACGTAACGCTGCAACGGCTTGAACCCGCTGGCTGTATTCGTCGAACCAATTGGTTGCGGCGGTGTGCCCTGGTAATTATTCGTTAGTTGGCTCGCCAAGCGGAGTTCCAGTGGGTCAATCTGATAGTTTTGATTGAGATCGCCACCAAACCAAGCCTGCCGCAGGTCATCACGGCTTGCAATCTTGTTTTGCAATCCATCCTTGTCTGGAGGAACCGAAACGCCGAACTCTCGAAGGCAAGCATCGACCATCGATTCGTTAACACCCGGTAAACCCAGCAGCGTATTTCTCGCGTGTCCAGGCATCCGCTGGTCCCAGGCAACCAACGTAGGTATATGAAGCTTGGCGGACTCGTTCACCAGTCCGAAACGAATGGGCAGTGAAGGCTCACCAGAAATTTGCAACGACGACGGCGGATTGTTGACTTCGCCATCCATGGCTTGGGGCGAGACCAAACAAAAACGCCACGCGTTCGGATCTCGATTGGCACTCGAGGACGTTATCGCAACGTCCACTGCGATATCGCGAAAGACCAACGCATTGTCCAACAATCCTCCCAAGTTCATCCGTTGAGTGACGGGCATCTCGACCATCGCAGCAGCCAGCTCCAATCCGCTAAGAGCAGCCAATCTCGCGTGAACCTGCTCCTCGTGCAATCGAGTTAAGCGATACTGACTCTCCATATAAAACGAAAATCGATAGGCCCCTAATGCGATCAACATCACCAAGACAACAACGACCAGCAAGGCCATGCCTTTGCGGTGGCTGGCCCGATGGCTGGTCCGGTGGCTTTTTAGTAATCGCTTGACGATGGCTCTTGTCACGGGAGATCTCGCGGCATGGATGGACTCGCGGCAGCCCTGCCGATAAAACTTCCCCTACCAACCAATATCACGATTTGCACTTCGTTGGTGGACGACTCCATGAGCCCTCGATCGCTCGCACTCGCGACCTCAGCCGTCGCTTCGTTTGAAAACCCCGACCCCGCAAGGGGCAAATCGGTTTGCAAAGTGTTTTCCGTCGACGAACTATCCCGATCGCTAGGTAGTACAGTTACTTCGGATGGAGGCTTCATGTCAGACGCTGCCGGAAAGTCGAATCCAAACGCGATCGCTTGCGGCAACCCAGCCTGTTGCATGCTATTCCATTCTGACCTCCAACCCAACCCGTCAAAGTAGCGGAACTGAGCATTGACAAGTCCCCCAAGTCGCTTCTCACGAATTGGCTGGCTGCTTAAAAGAGAATCTTCGTCCGACTGCCGATAAAGATCCTGCGAGGTCAAGACCCGTTCCGAAGGACTTACATCAACGGACTTAGTCATCGTATCTAACATCTCGCGACGCGTTAAGACAAACTGCGTCTGGTCCGAAATGCCTGCAAAGGGACCTGGCGAGGAAACGGAATCGGATGAGACAGGAGTGAGCTGGTATTCAATCTCAACCGTTTCAGTTGGCCAAGGCGAGGCTGATGAGGCAGCCATGCTCGGATCTTCTCCGAGCAGGTTCGCACCGGGCGGGGTCGCACCGGGCGGGGTCGCACCGGGCAGTGACACTCCGAGAGGCAGTGACACCCCGAGAGACGATTCTCGATCGAGCAAAACGGAATCGGACATGAGGTTTTCCAAAAACGGGATCGGATCGATCGAAGGAGCGATTGTGGTTGAAAAACCCATCGCATTTCCTGTAAAACGGAGTGCTTTCGACGATTGTGGGGCTTGCGCGTTGCGAGGAGATTTCGAAGGTTCTTGTGCGCTGGATGTTCCAGCATCGTTCCCGCTCAGGTTGCCGTCGGCGACCGCTAGGTGTTGCATGTCATCCTCCAGCCAAGCTCTAGCCGAACGTATGGTTTGTGTTCGGCCTGAAAGTTTCCAACCGCGGATCTCCGCATCCCGAAAAGTCCCCAGCAATGACCAGGCGACAGCCATCAAGGCACCAAGCAGCCCAAGCGCGATCATGAGCTCAATCAACGTAAACGCAAGCCGTTTTGAGTTGTGTAGAGGAATCATCGAACACCCCGAGGATTGCGATTCGCACGATTTCGATTGGCCGAGGGCTTCGACGATTCGCTGCGGATGCCACCATCGCTCGGTTCGTCGATTCGCGGGCGACGAACGAGGCGCGAAAGCTGAAACAAAGGCTCAGAGTCTTCATTGACCAACGAAGGTTTTGATTCAAACAGCTTGACCTTGACCCGATAGAGAACCGATTGCATTCCATCGGAGGCCGCACCGTTTCGATTGGTTCCTACGTTTGCCGCTGGTTCAAAGGGAGTGACCTCGATGCGAAAGTTGCGAGGAGGAGTGCTAGGTAGGACTCCACTGACTTCTTCACGAATTTCTTCGCTGGGCATGCGGGCGATAAACTCATCCAAAACCGACTGCGCTTGGGAGATTGCGATCGTTCGTTCCTCTGCCCGATTACCATACTTGGCACCAAGCGAGATGAGGGAAATGAGAACGATTGCACTCCCCGCCAAGATCGCGGTTGCGATAATGACTTCTAACAACGAAAAAGCAGCGTGTGCTGTATCAGCCTTGCGGCTCACCGGACGATCTCCAATGAACCTGTGGCTGAAGCGTAGGTGACCGTCATCTTTTCATGGATTGAGGTGTCGTAGAGTACGATCGATGCATTCCGACTAAGTCCGGTCGCGCTGATCGGCAGCCACCAATCGATGTGTTGCGTTCCAAGGTCGGCAATTGCAGCTTCCGAATCGGTAGCACCACTGGCTTTCGTAAGTTCGCCATGCTCATTCGGAACACTCTTTTCATCGCTCGATGCGGAATCCGCATTCGTTGCGAACGCATTTGGATCGCTTTCGTCGGTGACCGAATCCGAAGTCCAAGTCACTTCGGTGATCACAATCGATTCTGGAAGTCGCCACGTCCTAGGGGGTTTTTCAACTAAACTCCTTCGCATCCCCAGGCCTAACTGCGAAGATGCGGTCGGATCCGAAACAATTGCACCTTGATTTGCGGTTGCCCCAATGGACTTATCCGCATCTTCTGCATTCGCGAAATTCGCAAACGATCCGGTGCGCACTTCGTGGTTGCCTTGCTGCATTTGAACAAAGATTGGCTTCCCTGTCGTAATCGCTTCATAGCGTCCTTCGTCGATCGCTTCTCGCAATACCTGGGCTGCTTCATTGAGCGTCGTGCGGCGAAGTAACCTTTGCATGTTGGGCCATGCGATAGCCAGGAGTCCAACCATCAACACAAGAACAATCATCAATTCAAGCATCGAGAAGCCGCGAACGGAACGATGCGTGCGCAAATCATTACACATGCTAAAGTCCGTTTCGTTACTTTTTATTGGATTTAGAATCGGTTTCGTCGTCGCTGGGTGGCACATTCGAGATGTCATCGCTCGTGCCAGGTTGTCGATCGGGTCCCAACGAAAAGATGCGAGGGAAATCGGAGGAGGAACTCTTAGAGTCGCTGCTATTGGAGGCCGAAGCATCCGTGACATACTCGTACTGGAAGCTGCTTCCCCATGGATCTTTCGGTAGTTTCCCACCTTCGATGTACGGACCATCCCATTTCTTCGCAAGCGCTTCGTCTTCCGGCGGACTGATCAACACTTCGAGCCCCTCTTCGGTCAGAGGGAAGCTCTTCATGTCGACAGCGTACATTTTCAGGGACGACGCTAACCCGCCGATTTGGACCTGAGCGGTTCGAATGTCGGCTTTCTTTTGTGATCCGAGTAGTCGAGGCCCAACAATGGCGATGAGGCCGACCAAAATGATCAAAACGATCATCAATTCGAGCAAAGTGAGGCCGTGCCGGGTGTTTCGAGAGGGTCGAAAATGCATGGTGAATTCCATATTGAGGTGGGAAGTTAGGTGGGAGGCGGGAGAAGTTTGAGGTGGGAAGTGCTTCGGTAGATGTACTTCGTGGTGCTGCAATGACTTGACGGGCATCACCATTTTACCCCACGGACGAGTTTAGATCAAACACGGGCAACAGCACCCCCACAATGACGAACATGACCATCCCGCCGATGAGAATGAGCATCATCGGTTCGATCATGCGAACGATGACTTCGAGACGACGCTCAATGCGATTGTCGATTCGATCGGCAATCTTGATTAGCACCTCATCGAGGGTGTTTGATTCCTCTGCAACTCGAATCATAGCCATGACTTGTGGTGGTATGAGCCCGCTGGCCGCGAGCGGTTTGGACAGTGTGTCACCGGCGGTCACATTCTCGACCGATTTCATCATGGCCTCAGCCAACAGCGTATTTCCTGTCGATTCGCTGCTAATCCTGAGCGATCGCAGGAGCGGAACTCCGTTGCGAAGCATGGTTCCAAGGACGCGACAGGCACGCGAGACGGCCGCGTCGTGAAAGATGGAACCGACCATTGGCGTTTTTAACTTTAGCTGGTCCACGATTCGACGTCCCGTCGTCGTCTTCATTGCTCGATAGACACCAAAACCGATGGCCGTCATTCCCAGCAAAACAAAAACGCCATAGCTCAACATCAAATGGCTTGTTCCAAGAAGAACAATCGTGATCCAGGGGAGCCCAGTCCCATTTTGCTCAAGGCGATCGAAGAATGGCTGAAACTTGGGCACCAAGAAAACGACCATCAGAGTTGTGATGATACTGCCAACGATCCCCAGAATGATGGGATAGGCGAGCGCGCCGATAATCTTGCTGCGCATTTCATCTTGCTTCCGCAAGAACATGGCTGTCCGTTGCAGTGCTTCCTCTAAGAATGCCCCCTCCTGGCCGGCTCGAACCATGCTGAGAGTCAATTCCGAGAACATGGCGGACTCCTTGCTCATCGCCACGTCCAAGCTGTCCCCTTGTGAAACCGCGTCATGAATGCGCATGGAAATGACTTTGAGCCGCGGATTCTCGGTGGCTTCGGCCAGGATTCTCAATGACTCCAGCATTGCGACGCCGTTGCTCAAAAGGTCGGCAAGTTGCCCGCAGAAGTCAGCGGTTTGTTCCTTGGTCACTCGCACAGGAAGGGAAAAGGAAGCCAACGGGGACTTACCCACTTTTTGGTCAACCAAGGTCATTGGGAACAGGGACTGTGAACGAAGCCGCTGCATGGCTTCCGACCGATTAGCGGCTGCGATGGTACCGGATCGCTTCTCGCCGGTAGTTGATTTTGCGGTGTATGCAAAGTCCGTCATCGCGCTCAATCCGCTTTCGTCACTCGGACAATTTCTTCGATGGTGGTTATGCCTGACAACGCTTTGTCCCAACCGTCCATCCGCATGGTCTTCATTCCATTTCGAATCGCAACTTGTTTGATCGCATCGGAAGTCCCCTGCTGCGTCATCATTTTTCGAATCTCTTCGTTGGTCACCAACAGTTCATAGATCCCCAATCGGCCGTGATACCCTGTCTTGCGGCAACTAGCGCATCCAACCGGTTTGTAAAGGATCAACTTCGGATCGAGTCGATGTTCCACTGGGAAATCATCTGGGAGTTCGGTTGAGTTGGGATGATAAGGCTCTTTGCAATCGTCACACAAAACGCGGACAAGTCGTTGAGCCAAGACCCCTTCGACCGTGCTTGCGACCAAGAAAGGCTCAACCCCCATGTCGCACAGTCGCATGAAGGCGCTGGCCGAATCGTTGGTGTGCAAAGTGCTGAAAACCAAGTGACCGGTCAACGATGCTTGGGTTGCGTTCTCGGCGGTTTCCAAGTCCCGGATTTCACCTACGAGCACAACGTCTGGGTCATGTCGCAATATGGCTCGCAAACAAGCGGCAAAGGTAAGGCCAACTTTGGTATGCACTTGGATCTGATTGATTCCCTCAAGCTGATATTCGATGGGATCTTCGGTGGTGACGATTTTGATGTCTTCGGATTTGATCTCGCTCAGCGCGCTGTAAAGGGTCGTCGTTTTTCCTGACCCCGTCGGACCCGTAACAAGCACAATGCCGTGTGGCATGCGAATCAGCTTCTGAAAAGTTTCGTAGACAGCTTCAGGCATGCCGATGCCGCGTAAGGAGAATTTGAGATTCGTCTTGTCTAACACTCGCATGACGACCCCTTCGCCGTGAAGCATAGGGATAATCGATACGCGCACATCGATTTCGCGACCCGAGACACGCAGTTTGATGCGCCCGTCTTGCGGAACGCGTTTCTCGGCGATGTTCATCTTAGCCATGATCTTTAAGCGGCTGATGATCGCGGCTCGGAACTGGTTCATCTCAGGGGGCGTCGGCTGTCTCTGCAAGACGCCGTCGATACGATGCCGTATTTTCAAGCCGGACTCTTGCGACTCAATGTGGATGTCGCTGGCTCTGGCCTGGACCGCTTCGCTGAGAATCTCGTTGACCAGTCCCACCACCGATGCTTGCTGGGCTTCTTCTGCATCCTCCAAGCTGTCTGGATCGATCCCTTCGAGCATTTCCACATCGCCAGCTTGCTGGCGCTGTAACGCGATCAAACCATCGATAGTCTCCGATCCAACTCCCAAATGCCGCTTGATCAACTTCTGCACGGTGTCCTGCATGGCCATCACAGGTCGCACCTCAACCTCCATGGCCGACGCGACAGAGTCGATCGCCGCAAAGTCAAATGGATTGCTGACCGCCAGTCGTAGCCACCCAGTTCCGCGTTCGAGTGGAAAGACACCGTGCCGATGGATCAGCTTGGCTGGGAAGCCGTCCAGGGTTTCAAGAGCCAGATCGACACTGTCCGATTCGAGCCAATCGAGATTCATGGAACGCGCACTGGTCGCTAGCAAATCGTGCGCGCTGCTGAAGGACCATTGTTCCGCGAGTTGTTCAAGCGATTCACCCAAGCTCAGACAATCCGCCAATTGGCGCAATTGAACCGAGTCAAGCAACGAATGCATACCCGTAGAATTCGAGATCATCGTATCAATCCGTGGTTACGAGGGACGCGATTCTTTCATCGATCGAACTCCAGACGTTAAGACCTGGAAGTCCGGCGAAAGCAATAGCAACAAGGGTGGGCATCGATCGACTAGGAATTTCCTCTAAATCGATCAATAGGTTTGGCGGGAGGAAGTCGAAACAGAATAGTTAATCGGAATGTCTGAGGACAGAGTATAGTCAAAAAAAGCTGCCTGACGACCCAATCCACCCTTAAGGGGGGTGTCTATTCGGTTTCTCGTTAGAATCCACTCCAGAATCACTTTGTCCCCATCGTTCTGCCAATCGCCATACAACGGGGCGGTCGAGATTGCGGCGACGGGTTACAATCCTTTTCGTAAATCGAGTTAACATCGAGAGTCCTTTTAAGAACCTGATCGTCATGAAAAAGCAATACACTGACTGTCCCCTGCCGACGTCGGACGAGCTTCGAGATCGATGGACTCAATGGACGCAGGCGATGGAACTTAGCAATGCAATGTTGATGTCAGGGTTGCAAGCTCAGGTAGGACCAGACGGCGATCTTCACGCAGCCTATCGTGCATGGTATGACAGGTATCAATCCTTCAAGTGGCAAGATGCAATCATCCAAGAAAAAACGTGGAAGGTGATCGATGCCCCCTAGCTTGCTAATGGAAACCCTCGACAACGTCTTCCAAATGGTCGCTGATTGGGGAGTGTCGCCTGTCATTGCGGGCGGGCTCGCGGTCTCCTATTGGGGGCATCCGCGAAGCACACGGGACATTGATTTGGCGATCTTGGTCACTAACATCGACAACTTCGAATCGCAGTTGCGGGTAGCGGGGCTCGTTCCTTCCAAAGAGCGTCATATTGCCCAGCTTGGTTTTGTCCAAGTTTCGCAATGGCGGTTGAGCTTGAGTGATGCGTTTATCGATATTGATATCGATTTCCTAATTTCCGCGAGTCCTTATCATGCGTTGGCCATTCAAAGAGCACTCGAATGTAGAATGCCTGGAACGCGAACAACGATGCGAGTTCTAACTTGCGAAGATCTCCTTCTATTCAAAGCTATGTCCGGTCGGATGATTGACCTTGCGGATATCGAAGTGCTGCTCGAGTTACAACGAGGCCAATTGAATATAGAGTACTTGCAGACAAGGTCACAAGAAATTGGCTTGGAACCATCGCGATGGAACACATCGTTGTAGACGCAGTCATAGACAAGGTCCTCGCGACATATGTTATCGGGCTGCCTTGTTGCGATGTACCAGCACACCACCATTTCGATGGGATTAGGTTCGGCGCGTTCCGGCTGATTACCGTGACCGTCCCAAGCAGTCGCAAAATCTGCTTGGCTAGAGAGTTCGTAGAAACCTCCGAGCGGAGCTCGGGGGCATTCGAATTCCTTGACTCAAACAGGCCTGCAAGTCTTTCCCCCGACACGATGTTTCTGTCCAATTCGACTGTTCCTTCTGGTAATGCGGGAGGGCGTTTGCTTAGAATGGAGTAATTGAATCGCAGTCAACATTCCTTCCGAGTTCTGGATCACGTCGACCAGAGGGACTTCGTCACTCGGTTTTACGAGCTGAAGCCATTTTGGTATGAAGAAGATATTCAAAAGCTCAGCAACGTGAGCAAGAGGGACCAATCAACGTGGAAATCCGAACGCACACCCGCGACCAGATTAAAATTGTTGAAGTGTTTGGCGACATCGACGGCAATACTGCCCCGGATGCGCAGGCTCAGATTCTGGCTCAGGCCGACCAGCCCGGCAGCAAGCTCATCTTCGATATGGGGGGCGTGGCGTACATGTCCAGCGCGGGCCTGCGTCTGTTGCTGGTGATGTATCGGAAGATTGTTGGCAAAGGGGGGAAAGTTGTTGTCGTGAACATCCCGGCGAACATTGCCAATACCATGGAGGCTACCGGCTTCCTGGATTTGTTAATGCATCGCGAGGATGTTGAGGCTGGCATAGCCGCGCTCGCTTAAGCTTTGGAGACCTCATGGAAACGATTGACCTTTATCCGACCCACGAGTATGAAGGGTTCAAACTCCGCGCCGGGCGACCGTTCCCATTCGGAGCTACCTTCGTCCCCGGCGGCGTAAACTTTTCCGTATTTTCGAGCCATGCAACCTCCTGCACCTTGGTTCTCTTTGAGCAGGGACAACCGCAGCCCGTTGTTGAGATTCCTTTTTTCGCCGGCTTCCGCATCGGGAACGTTTATTCGATGATCGTCTTCGGTCTCGACATCGAAAACATTGAATACGGCTACCGTATGGATGGACCGTTCGACTCGGTTGCTGGCCATCGCTTTGACCACTCCAAGATTCTCCTCGACCCTTATGCCCGGGCCGTAGGAGGCCGAGATTCCTGGGGGCAAGAACCGGACTGGAACGGCATCTTTCAGTACCGCGGCCGACTGGTCCTCGACGACTTCGACTGGGGAGGTGATAGGCCTCTGGAAGTCCCGATGCAAGACCTGATCATCTACGAGATGCATGTGCGCGGCTTCACGCGACACGCTTCCTCGGGCGCCAAGTTCCCAGGTACATTCGCGGGCGTTCGCGAGAAGATCCCTTACCTGAAGTCGCTGGGGATCAATTGTGTCGAATTGCTTCCCATCTATGAGTTCGACGAGTTTGACAACAACCGGACTAGCCCCGTTACGGGGGAGCGGGTGATGAACTACTGGGGTTACAGCACAGTCGGCTTTTTCGCGCCGAAGTCGGCGTTCGCCGCGACCGGCAAGATGGGGATGCAGGTCGATGAATTCAAAGCGTTGGTCAAGGCGCTGCACAAAGAGGGCATCGAGGTAGTCCTCGATGTCGTGTTCAACCACACCGCCGAGGGGGACGAACGCGGCCCATTCATCTCGTTCAAGGGGCTGGATAATAAAACGTATTACATGCTCACTCCGGAAGGTTATTACTTCAATTTCTCTGGCACCGGCAACACGCTAAATTGCAATAACCCCGTGGTGCGCAGCTTAGTCGTTGACTGCCTGCGATATTGGGCATCGGAGTACCATATAGACGGCTTCCGCTTTGACCTCGCCAGCGTACTCGGTCGCGCTCCGAACGGCGCGCCGCTTGCCAATCCGCCGCTGCTGGAATCGCTCGCCTACGACCCTGTGCTGGGCAAGTGCAAGCTGATTGCTGAGGCTTGGGACGCTGGCGGTCTATATCAAGTAGGTTCCTTCCCGGCCTACGGACGATGGGCAGAGTGGAACGGCAAGTATCGCGACTGCATTCGCAAGTTCCTCAAGGGAGATCCGGGCCAGGTCGGTGAAGTGGCCTCGCGTCTGCTCGGCTCCCCGGACCTGTACACTGGCCGAGGTACCACAGCCTCCGTGAACTTCATTACCTGTCACGACGGCTTCTCCCTCTGGGATCTCTTCAGCTACAACGAAAAGCACAACGAGGCCAACGGCGAGGACAATAACGATGGCGCCAACGACAATAACTCCTGGAACTGCGGCGTTGAGGGGGAAACCGATGATCCGCACATCATCGCATTGCGACGCCGTCAGGTCAAAAACGCATTCGCCATCTTGCTGCTCAGTCAGGGCGTCCCTATGATCCTCATGGGTGACGAGGTCGGACACACGCAACGGGGCAACAACAATACATACTGTCAGGATAATGACCTGTCATGGTTCGACTGGGGCCACACCAAAAACAGCGAGGAATTAGTCGCGTTCGTTCGCAACCTCATTGCGTTCCGCCACGAAAACGCCTTGTTGCGCAACTTCGAACACCTCGACGGCCAATCGTACAACGGCCAATCTCCGGCGACAGTCTCCTGGCATGGCCAGCAGGCTTGGCAAGCAGACTGGTCGGATGAGTCACGAACTTTGGCGATGTTGATCAGCGGCGGCTCGCCAGTCCCATGCGGCGGCGATTACATCTACGCCGCCTTGAACATGCATTGGGAGCCACACGGCTTTCAGTTGCCGCAGCTTCCGGAAGAACGACGCTGGCACATGGTTGCGAACACTGCGATGTCCGCCGGAAAGGATAGCTGGCCGTGCGGAGCCGAGCCGGAACTATCCGATCAGACCTGCGTCTTGGCTGTCGAGCGAAGCGTCATCATTCTGACTTCTCGCCCGGTCAAACCCTCCCCGTCCCCATTGTCCGCTTAAAATGCAAACCATAACCCTGCCAGCATCGCTTGAATCGCTATCCTCGCTTCGGCGTTTCGTCGATGAGGTAGCCGCCGGCATCGGACGTGATGACCAAGCCATCTACGACTTAAAGCTGGCAGTCGATGAGATTGCCACCAACGCCATCACCTACGGCCAAGCAGGCGAGCGCCCACCAGGGACGTTCACGCTTCGCGCCGAGACGACGCCCAGTGCGCTCACGGTCACCCTGGAAGACTGCGGAATGCCGTTCGACCCGAGGGCCGCACCGCACCACGCACCGCCAGGCGGCTGGGGTGTTGGGCTAGCGCTAAGAGGCGTTGATCGATTCGAGTACGAGCGGGACGGGGAATGGAACCGAAACATCTTTGTGCTGAGTCGTGCCTAGCATTAAAGCACTAACGCGGAGAAGCGGATATGGACAGAAGCAGCGTTGAGCTTCGAGCGACGGGTCTTAATCCGTCAGACCGTTTGAGACTAACTTTGAATGAGGCCCAGGAAATCCGAATCGGTCGGGATTCGCATTGCGGTGCCTCCATCCCCTGGGACCGAGCGATTTCCCGCGAACACGCGGACGTCTTTTGGCGTAATGGCAAGTTGCATGTCAGCGCCTTGAAGTCGGCCACCAATGCGATTGTTTATCAAGGGTATTCCGTTCGCGAGCTGTGCATAACCGTCGGCGAGAGCTTTCAGATCGGCCAAACGGTCTTCGATCTGATGGAAACCCCGGTGGATGGCGGTGGGCTACCGGCGGCAATCGAGACGGCATTCGTCGACCAATCGGGCAGCAGTCGCGACTTCACGGAACAGGAGTTGCGACGGGTATCCTTTGGGAACACGGAACGGCAGATGGAATTCCTGTCGGACTTGCCCAAGCTGATCTCCGCCTCGCAAACCGACGAGGAATTGGGACACGTGCTCTCGCAACTTCTGTTAGCGGCAATTCCGGAGGCGGAGGCGGTGGCCGTGGCGCACTACGACGTTCGCAAGCTGCCCGCGGAAGGAGCCCCGCTCGCGTCTTTTCCTAAGCCGCTTTCCATGCGCGTGGCGACTCGCGAAGGCTTCGCGGACCGGTTTGTTTGCAGCCGCCGCTTGTTGCTAAGCACGCTGCGTCAACAGAGCAGCTCAATGCATATCAGGGACTTATCGGAAGCAAATGGGGCTACGATCAGCGAAGGACTAGGCTGGGCCTTTTGCTGCCCGATACGGGGTGAGTCGTCGCAAGGCTCGTGCCTGTACATCTCCGGGCGAGGGGCTGAACGGGGTGGCCTGGATGTCACCGAGGAGGACCTCATCGGCGATTTGCGGTTTACTGAGTTGGTCGGTCAGTTCATCGGCTCGGTACGACAAATTCGTCGGCAACAGGAGCACTTAAACAAAATCGGGAACGACTTGAGGATCGGCAAGGAATTGCAGGAGAACTTCTTGCCCACATCGCTTCCTCAACCGAAGGGCTGGGAGGTAGCAGCTTACTTCCACCCAGCCCGCGACGTGAGCGGTGACTTCTATGATGTGTTCTGGCTATCGGACTGCCATCTGGGGCTGGTGATCGCCGACGTATGCAACAAGGGGGTCGGCGCGGCCTTGTTCATGGCCCTGTTTCGCACACTGTTCCGCTCGTTTTCGCAGCAGTCGCTTGCGCGCGAGCTATCCAATAATTCTTCGTCTCCCGGGGCCGCTAGTACCGAGACGGCTCGCCGACTTACGAACCTGTTGGTTGAGTTCAACGTCCTGTCCACAGTACTTTACGCAAATAACTATGTCGCCGAGACGCACGCCGAAGCGGCCATGTTCGCGACGACTTTCTTCGCCGTGCTGGACGTTAACTCAGGGACGCTGACCTATGTCAACGGAGGGCACGATGCGCCGGTCGTTCTCGGTCCGCATGGAATCAAGCATCGGTTGGGACTGACCGGACCGGTGGTAGGCATGTGCCCGAATTCGAACTATTCGACGCGTCAAGTCGTGATGGAACCTGGCGACATTCTTTTTGGGTACACCGACGGCGTCACGGAAGCGCACATTCATCCGGGTGGTGCAATGTTTGGCGAACAACGTCTGCTGTCGCTGATCGGCGAGCCCGTCGCAACGGCGGCTTCGCTCGTGAAGCGAGTAGACGCTGCCCTTGCCTCGCACTACAACGGTGCCGATCCGTTCGACGACATCACCATGCTCTGCGTTCGACGAGCAGCCGAGGGCTAGCGTTGACTTAGGGCCATCGGCTTCGATCCATTTCGCGCCGCTGGATCAAGGTCGAATCGATCTAGGTTCATCACCTTGTTCCAGGCCGCCACAAAATCCTTTACGAACTTCTGCTGCGAGTCCTCGCTGCCATAAACTTCCGCGATGGCTCGAAGTTGCGAGTTCGAACCGAACACAAGATCGACTCGACTACCGTTCCATTTTACGTCACCAGTTTTGCGGTCCCGCCCTTCGAAAAAGTGCTCGCATACCGGCGACTTCTTCCAGTCTGTATCCATGTCCAGCAGGTTTTTGAAGAAATCGTTGGATAGTGTTTCGGGTCGTTTGGTGAAGACGCCTAGTTGAGGAAAAGCAGTGTTGGTGTTCAATACCCGCAAGCCGCCGACCAGTACCGTCATTTCTGGAGCGGTGAGCGTGAGGAGGTGTGCACGATCGACGAGCAACTCTTCTGCTGGTCTGTCGTGCATGTGACCGAAATAGTTGCGAAACCCGTCCGTGGTCGGTTCGAGTACGGCGAATGACTCCACGTCGGTTTTCTCTTGTGTCGCATCGGTTCGACCTGGAGAGAAGGAAACTTTTACGTCTTGTCCGGCCTTCTTGGCAGCGGCTTCAACGGCTACATTTCCGCCTAGTACAATCAAGTCTGCGAGCGATACTTTCTTTCCGCCTGACTGCGACTTATTGAACTCCTGCTGGATTTTCTCAAGTGTTTGCAACACCTTGGCCAGTTGGGCAGGATTGTTTGCTTCCCAGTCTTTCTGAGGAGCGAGCCGAATGCGTGCACCGTTTGCACCACCGCGTTTATCGGTACCGCGAAACGTGGACGCCGATGCCCAAGCGGTCGAAACCAATTGAGAGATGGAAAGCCCGGATGCGAGGATCTTGCCCTTGAGAGCGACGACGTCCTGATCGCCTATCAACTTGTAGTCGACTGCAGGCACTGGGTCTTGCCACAACTGTGGTTCGGCAACCAAAGGGCCTAAGCAACGCGAGACGGGCCCCATGTCGCGGTGGGTCAGCTTGTACCAAGCTTTGGCGAAAGCGTTTGCAAATTCTTTTGGGTTTTCATGGAATCGTTTTGAAATCGGACCGTAGATTGGATCCAATTTCATGGCCATGTCCGTCGTGAACATGATTGGAGCGTGCCGCTTGGCCGGATCATGAGCATCCGGGACGGTCCCCTTGGCAGATGCCTCCTTGGGGGTCCACTGTTGTGCGCCGCCCGGACCCTTTCCTAGTTCCCATTCGAAGCCAAACAGGTTGTCGAAGTATCCGTTCGACCACTTCACCGGCGTGGAAGTCCACGCCCCTTCCAGACCACTGGTAATAGTATTGCCGGCATTGCCCTTTCCAAAAGTGTTTTTCCAACCGAGCCCTTGTTCCTCGATGCCAGCCCCCTCGGGTGCGACACCGACAGTCTTACCAGGATCGGCAGCCCCGTGGGCTTTGCCAAATGTATGACCGCCAGCGATCAGCGCCACGGTTTCCTCGTCGTTCATGGCCATGCGACCGAATGTCTCCCGAATGTCCTTGGCCGAGGCGAGCGGATCCGGTTTAGCATTCGGTCCTTCTGGGTTTACGTAGATCAAGCCCATTTGAACTGCGGCGAGAGGATTCTCGAGTTTGCGGTCGCCAGTGTATCGTTTATCTCCCAGCCACACGCTTTCCGGACCCCAGTAGATGTCTTCTTGCGGTTCCCAAACGTCTGCTCGACCTCCAGCGAATCCAAACGTCTTAAACCCCATCGACTCAAGTGCAACATTGCCGGTGAGGACCATCAAGTCGGCCCACGAGATACTGCGACCGTACTTCTGCTTGATTGGCCAAAGCAATCGACGGGCTTTGTCCAGATTCGCATTGTCGGGCCAACTGTTGAGTGGAGCGAAACGTTGTGTTCCATAGCTTGCCCCTCCTCGCCCATCGGCAACGCGATATGTGCCTGCACTGTGCCAAGCCATCCTGATAAACAGCGGACCATAATTGCCGTAGTCGGCTGGCCACCACTCCTGCGACGACGTCATCAACACACGGAGATCGTTTTTCAAGGCTTCCAGGTCAAGTTTCTTAAATTCCTCAGCGTAATTAAATCCTTCACCCATCGGATCGCTTTTGGATGAATTCTGATGCAAGATTCGCAAGTTCAACTGGTTCGGCCACCAGTCAGCATTGGACGTAGACCCAGCGACCGTGTGTCTTTCCGACGAGGGTTTTTGGGTTCCACTGATCACTGGGCATTTGCTACTGCTATCCGTCTCTTTTCCCGCAATTGGCTGTGCACTTTCTTTTGACAAAGCCGGGCGATCCTGGGCGAAGACCGACGTGGCGATGCTTAGCATCGCAAGGCTCGTCATGGTACGAGCGAAGTGAATTGTGGTGCTCATGGGATCTCTTTGGTTTTGGGGCTGAAAATCGACTCTCGCAACTTTGACATTCTAGCAAGTAAACGGTACGTGCCAGTCAAGGAGTCGTAAGTTTATACGATTTTGGCAAGGCGAGGATCGTTCTGGAATCATCGATGCACAATCGACCAGCTTGGTCCATGGGAGGCCCAATGACAGACGCAAAACGCCGCATTCGATTCCATGTTTGAAATTTCGCTTTTTATTCAACTTGCACTAGCTATTTGGCACGACTGATGCATCGTATTAGCTATTTGGCACGCTTGATGCATATGTAGTTAGAAAGACAGCTTGAGTTTGAAACATGCTTTGGTAGATGCGCGTTCTGTTCGACGAATTGCCATTGTTCCAGTCGAAAAATTGCATCGTCTAACCTGCTGCATTCACTAGCCCTTGGAAGAATTTTAACCATGAAACAATATCGTCAACTACTCATTCTCTTTGTCGCCTTGCTACTCACACTTCCCGCCTGCGAACAAAAGCCAAACGCCAATAAAACGGACGGGATCAAAGATGCGTTGGATGCACGCCCGAACGAGGAATTGCGTGATTTAGGCGAAGACGTTGAAAAGGCGGCCAAGGACGTTGGCAGAGACATAAAAGACACGTTTAAAGTCAAGTGAGTCCGAATTAGGCAACCGGCAAAAAATGCGTCGACAGACGTCCGGCGGAGGGCCAGACGGCAATGGATGAATGCGATTCGAGAACCACCCGATCGCTCCCCAGTCATTGACACGTCGGCTGGGTCCCCTTCTTGGTTTCCTGCGAGTGATCAAAGTGGAGCGTTTCCAGTTCTCAACGCAATAAAGTAAGTCAAAACACCCATGCGGAAATTGGGGTTGCTCGCAACTGCCTCTACCGAGCAAGAGCATAGCAGGCTTAGAACTCGTTTCGCTGGATGCCGCGCATCGACTTCGGACGATAACCGCGAATCCTGTCAGCCACCAAATTTAGTTGTCTTGCTCAACGTGGGGAAATATGCGTGCTTCAGGGCCTCCACCTTGATTCATGATTCTACCCCCGGATACTTTGTCCAGTTCCGAGTCCGTCAATTCATTCGAAAGGATTTCGGAATCGTTTTGGACTTCAGGCCCTTGTAGGCCGTGTTGCTGGTTTTCCTTGACGGAGTTGTCTTTGACTGGATCTAACGGATTGTTCGACATGATAGTCGCCAAGTAAGAAGTTTCGAATCGATAACCAAACAGCAAAAGTTAATGCGAAAACAAGTGTCAAAAAGAAAAACAAAAAGGGGACGGGGCAATACTCGAATAGGAATAAACAAACGGGGACCAGTCGTGTCCGTGGTAAACTACCCCCGTCCCCCCCCGTCCCCTTTTTTCGCCTTACGTAATACCGTCAATAGCAACATTCCCGCCTGGTTTCCTCTTTGTTGTCATTTTTGCCTCCTCTTTCAAATCATTGACCGAAGGAGCAAAACCAGTTCCGCTGCCGGAAACTTGACCCAATTCCTCCTCGGTCAGTTCGATATCGGTTTGCTGTGTCGGATTGCCAGAAGCGGATTTTTCTGAGCCGGGTTTTTCTGTCGTCATTTTCTTCTCTCCAGTCATTTCTGCGTGGGTAAAACATTGGAAAGCCGCTGTATCATACTCAGTCACTGAGTGACTCTTACGCAAACGGTCTTTTCCATAAAAACAAAAAGGATTTTTTCCAGCGAAGGAGCGCTTTAAAGGAACCTTCGAGCTTTTAAGCTTGGCAAATATCCCTCCTCCAACAATGCGTCGTTCTATCTCCGAATGTCTCATGCAAATTTGCGGAATTCCACTTTTTCAATTTTGCGTCTTTTTCCATGAGACGTTGTCGACACGTTTTACGCATTGAACTGCAGCGTACTAAGGCGAGCGGCAGACTGAAATCTACCTGCTTGTGGAGTTCAATTCGAAGCAAGAAGCATTAACGCCAAGCATCAAAGATGGAACGTCGAATATAACGGACGGATCGTCAAACACTTAAAATCAGACTGTTAAATATCGAACGATCCGAATCGGTGATTTTTCAATTTTCCCAACCAGGATGAGAAGGCACAATCACCATGCAATCGCAGTCGCAAGCATCCTTGATAAAAGGGGTACGAATATTTTATCCTTTTAGGCAAGATATCGTCCGACCGTCGGTTCTCCTAAGTACGGGCACCTCCCAAAATACCCAAACGGAATTGGAATCGGAATCCGATATTCCCTATCAAGCCCATGCATACCTACCTAACCTAGATAGCAGACCACTCACTCTTGAGGAGTCGTCTGCGCTTTTTGTGGCTGATCCGGATCCGACGTTGTTTAAGGAATATAGAAGCTCGTCCGTTGGGGTCATTCGTATTCCGCAAGACTTACTTGCTCCGTTGATTGAAATTCTCGATGATTTGGAATTGCGATCCGACACGATGCGAAAATTCGAGGCTTTGGACTTCAACCGTGTTCTAGATCATCCCGATTACGGCATCGCGAATCAGATGGTGCTCGACTATATTCAAGCCTATAGCTTTCAGAGCCACAGGCCTAAGCTTATCGGTTTGCATTTCCAGCCGCCGGGATTGCGGACCGTGACGGTCGGTTTTGATCACTCGGTTATGCCACCGCTTCGGTGTCGCGTCGGACTCCATATCGACAATTGGGATCAACTGCCGTTGCTCCAGAAACACCAATCGAGAAATCGCATTTGCATCAACCTCGGCTGCGAAGATCGAGTTTTCCTGTTCGTCAATCTACCGCTAAATTCCGTAGTTCGATCGCTTGAGCCGTTCGGCTATAACGAGCTTGTGCAGCAAGAGCAGTGGATTGAATTGGGCAAAGCCTTTATGCGGCATTACCCTACGTATCCCGTTGTCCGCTTGCGTGTCGCGTCAGGCGAGGCGTATATCGCTTCGACTGACAACTTGATTCATGATGCATCGTCGCTTGGGAAAAGTTATCCTGATATTACCTGGACGGCACTTGGATACTTTGGCTGGACTTCGTTGCCTCGGATGGAACAGCAAGCAACAGGAGTATCTCATGCTCACAGTTGAGACTCTCTTACCTGTCGATTGTGTTACGTGCGACGATCTCTCGGATGCTATCGCTCAAATCGCAGCGCAAGCCCGATTCGTTTTCGAACGATCTGTGTCGCCTTCCGACTGCGCTGAACTTGACAATGAGTGGCATAGGCTTCCAGCCTGTGGTTCTGCAACACAGGCTGGAAGCCTATGCCACATTTCCGATGAGCGTATGGAACGATGGTGTCATGTCGTTGCTAAGGGCGATCAGGACTTATTCGAGAAACGCTTGCGATGGGATGGTTTGAATACCGATACGGTACGATCGTTGTTACAACCGCAAATCCCCAGCTCGGAACCGCTCCCCGAATGGGCAGAGACGCTGCGAGCGATCGTGCAAGCGGCAAGGCTCGATATTGACGATAGCGATATTGACGATGGCGTTCCCTTGCTCGATCCAGCCCATCCGTTGCCGTTTGAAGGTGTCTGGTGGCCGGCGGTCCGCGTTGTAAGGCAAAGGTTGTTCGAGAGACTAGGATCGAAGCTGCCGTCGTCGGTTTCGATTGCAGCGTATCGAGAGCTCGAGTTGGGGCTGCAACGCCGACTAACCAATCTGTGCGCGCGAACCTTGGATGAAGAGTTCTCTAAGGCTCGACCCGTCGGAACAACACTCTTAAATCGATTAGTGTCAAACGACGCAGATTCGACGGACCGCGACTATCGCCATTTCGTCCAGTCGCTACGGCACGATGGATTGCTAACTTTCTTTCAAACCTATCCGGTACTTGGACGATTCATGGCGACAGTTGTCGACGACGGTGTCGAAGCGATCGTCGAATTTATTCAACGACTGGAAGCAGACTTGCCACTCATCGAGTCGCAATGGAGCACTCAGAATTCGCTTGGGGTGGTCGCGGAGGTTCAGCCCTTGCTGTCCGATTTCCATCACCATGGACGATCGGTCATGACGCTCACGTTCGAGTCGGGCCTGAAACTTGTCTATAAACCAAGAGACCTAGGAATCGAAGTAGCCTTCGGTGAGTTTCAAAGATGGTGTAATAAAAAGGACCCTTCGTTGGGGCTGCGAGCGTTGACGATGCTCCCTCGGACCGGATACGGCTGGGTTGAGTTTGTCGAGCACCTGCCGTGCGTGGATGCGTCGGCAGCGCATCGGTTTTATCAGCGCTCGGGAATGTTGCTCGGTGTACTTTATGCCTTGGACGGGACCGATTGTCATCATGAGAATCTGATTGCCTGCGGAGAGGATTTGGTGTTGGTCGATGCCGAAGCCATCATGCATCCTCATGCTCGCTTGATGACAGAGGACGCCAGTTTAAGTAATTCGGAACGCCAGCCCGAGTTGAACGATAGGGCCTTCGATTTTTTCAACGACTCGGTTTTGCGCACAGGCCTCTTACCGTACTGGAACATCGAGGCTGGTAGCGATACGCCTTACGACGTAAGCGGACTAGGTGGAAACGAAGCTCAGCAATTACCGCGATCTCGACTGCGCTGGCAAGCGATCAATACCGATCGGATGCAACTGATCCACGAGAGTATCGTTCCGCCCGTCGCGGCCAACGTTCCGATGCTAGACGGTCAGCCGCTTTCGCCCGAAAACTATGTCGACGATCTCGTCATCGGTTTTCAAAAATTGATTCAGTTGCTGATGGATCACCGCGCCGAGCTGCTATCACCATCGAGCATCCTATCGTGCTTTCAAGGCCAGCGATCGCGATTCATCTTTCGTCGCACCCAAGTCTATGGCTCGGTGCTCTTCAACGGACTGTCGCCCAAGGTTCTACGCGATGGAATCGACTTCAGTATTGAAATCGATATTTTGAGTCGAGCTTTTTTGTTTGCTGACGAGAAACCCGAAGCGTGGTCGATCTTACGGGCCGAACGAATTGCCATCGAAAGACTTGACTTCCCCTATTTCTCGGTTTCGGTTCAGAGCGATAGCTTGTCGGATGCTTTGGAAGCTCCGCTGGTTCGATACCTCGAACGATCGGGATACGATCAATTGCTCCGTCGATTGAATCAGTTGTCTGATCATGATCTGGCAAGGCAGATATCGCTGATACGCGGAACGTTTTATGCAAGCACGGCTCGAATCGACATGAATAGCTCCTCCCTCTCCCCCGGCAGTCCGGGGGAAAGGGCCGGGGTGAGGGGGCTGAATTCCCAAGCAACTCTGCCCCATACCCAGCAACCCAGAATACCAGGGCGAGGGGGAGATGAAAGATCAAACGATGTAAACAACGAGGTTGCACCGGCGCGACTCCTCCAAGCAGCCAAGTCGATCGCTGAGACGATTCAACGCAATGCAATTCAGGAGAGTGATGGCAGCATCAATTGGATTGGGTTGAGTCGTATACCGCGCACGGAGCGTTTCCAATATCAGCCTTTGGGATTCAATTTGTACGACGGCAAGAGCGGGATCGCCTTGTTCTTGGCGTCGCTAGATGCGGTGAGAGGATCTCATCAATATCGAGAAATGATCTTAGGTGCCCTACAGCCATTGCGACGCGAGTTGGCTCAAGATCAAAAGGGGTTGCAACGATGGGTACAGCAAAACGAGCATGGAGCTGCCAGCGGTTTGGGTTCGATCCTCTACGCTTGGGTAAAACTAAGTCGATTCCTTTCGGAGCCATCGCTTTTGGATGAAGCGAATCGCCTAGTTGAGGCTATGTCGGAAGAATGGATCGTCGCAGATCGCCATGTGGACGTTATTTCTGGTGCGGCCGGAACGCTGTTAGGGATTCTAGCGATACATCGCGAGACGAAAGACACCGCCATTTTACAAAAAGCAATCGCTTGCGGTCAGCATTTGCTTAATCAGCGAGTCAGTGTCGATGGAGCCCCGAAAGCATGGACCACGTTAGAGCGAAAACCGTTGACAGGCTTTTCGCATGGTGCTGCCGGCATCGCGTATTCTCTGTTACAACTTTACGAAGTCACGCACGATGCAGCTTATCGAGATGCGGCTCTCGAAGCAATCGACTACGAACGAACAGCGTTCTCATTTTCGGAATCGAACTGGAATGATTTTCGAGGTTACGATGTTCGCGGCGGGCAACCCGCATTTGCGATGAGCTGGTGCCACGGCGCTCCTGGAATTGCACTCGCGCGTTTGGGCGGGTTATCGATTCTCTCGACGCATGAAATTGAACATGAGATCGATCTTGCCCTGGAAAAAACGCGATCGACACCGTTTCAATCGGTCGATTTCCCGTGCTGCGGCAATTTAGGGTTAGCGGAAGTATTGCTGGTCGCCTCGGTGAAACTAAATCGTCCATCCTTGCGAACGGCAGCAAATCGACGCGTCGCGATGACACTCGAACAAGCTCACCAGACCGGCCAATATCAACTGGTTCATCGTATGCCGACAAACGATTGTAGTTTGGGTTTCTTCCAAGGTATCGCCGGGATCGGTTATGGATTATTGCGGTTTATGGATTCGAGACAACTTCCTTCCGTTATGTTCTGGGAGTAGCAATGTCATTTTTCCACTTGACGTTTGTTGTTGTTGCAAGTTTCTGCGTTTCAATTTTTTGAAGGAGAGTTTTGATGTCCGTAGAGAATTTAGAAGAATTCACTCGTCTGATCGGCCAGGATTCGAATATTCGCTCCCAACTGGATGGCGTGACAGATCGAGCAATTTTTGTCAAAACCATGGTTCAACTTGGATCAAAAAATGGCTTTGAGTTCACCGAAAACGAGCTAAAAGAAGCACTTGGCCGTTTCGAATCACAGTTCGACGAAAGTTTGCTTTCCGATGATCAACTCAACGCAGTTGCCGGCGGGAGCAAATTTATAGATCCCTATAGCAATACCATTGGCACTTGTGGGCAATGTGGTATTTGGACAATTTTGTGTCCTCGTAAGTAACTCGCTTTCTTACGATGATGATATCTCAGTTAGCACTTTCAACCGCGCCCTACTCATGCGCGGCGTTGTTTTGAGTTTTACGTTTCCTCTAAGGAGAATTGAAATGTCCGCAGAAAATTTGCAGAAGTTTTATCAGCATATCGACCAAGATTCCAAGATTCGATCGCAACTGGGAAGTCTCTCGGATCGAACTAACTTTGTCAAAAACATGGTCCGACTCGGTTCAGAAAACGGCTTCCTGTTCACGACGAATGAACTTGAGTCGGCACTGGCCAATCTCGAACCGCCCTTGGACGAAGGTGTTCTTTCCGATGATCAGCTCAGCACCGTTGCAGGTGGTGCCAAGCGGTTAGGTAATGCTGGAAGCGCTTCAACAGAATGTCAGGAGTCGAGCAGATGGTTAGATCCATTTTGTACTTGATCCTTTTTCCACCGATGAGAACTCGCAGTTCGTAGTTTCGTTCATTCCATACGTATTCAGGAGTTTCCTATGTCCACAGAAAATTTGCAGCAGTTCTATACCTTGATCAACCGAAGACCCGATTTGCGATCTGAGTTAGGCAAGCTGCCTGATTCTGCCGGTTTTGTCCAGCACATGGTTCAGCTTGGAGCCGAGAATGGCTTTGTCTTTACGGCGAAAGAACTGGAAGCGGCGATCGCCACCAAATTGCCGGATGTGGATCTACTTTCCGATGAACAGCTTGAAGTTGTTGCAGGTGCCGCTCGGGCATCAACGAGCCGTTTGGGATCGGGGCCTGAAAGTGGCACATCGTGCGCCGACTCAAGATGGATTGACCCGTTCTGCACGCCCTAATTTCTTGGTTCCGTCCGGTTCAGAGGTCGTCCACGCTTTGTTCGCTCGCGTTAGGTGCAGAAGGGAAACTTTGCTACCTGCCGGGCAAGCCGGCGAGGGGAGCCGGTTTTTCCAGCCCCGTTTTCTAACTTGAAAACTTACGCTCATGTCGGGCAAGCCGACATGGGGCAGGAAGCAATCGCCATGCCGACATGGGGCGAGATCCACTTCAGAACCAGATCCATTATTGTACAATCCTGTTCATCCAAGACGCCCCCTGCTGGCTTGCCCAGCAGGAGCAGAAGTTTTACAGTTAACACCGTCGATCCCAAACATCACCTCCCCGGATGGCCGACTGAGGGAACGAACTTTCCCTCGCAACCTGACGACACATTTTTTCATGACCTCGATACCGCAAGGACGACGGACAACCTGAAACGCTTCTCGATGCAGTGGAATGCTAACGAGATTCAGCTTGCGTTTTCGACGATACCAATTGTCGCACCGAAATAATCTTTGCTCGGGTCAAGGTCGTCTACAACACGCACTTCGACTGGCGGGAACTCCTGTGAAATTCAGCCGCAAAGTCGCGTTTCGTTCCGCCGGAGAAAACCATACCTCAGATGTAGAAAACTATATTGCTAAACAGGTCGACAAGGAACAGTTCGTCGATCCTAGATTTGCAGCGATGCTCAAGCGCTTTACAGTCGTCGATGAAAGTGTCGCGTTGAAACCGCCGAGCGAATCGAACAGCGGTCGGTATTGGTACAACCTGCATGTGGTTCTAGTTGTTTCCGATCGTGCTCGTTTTCGAAATGAAGCTGATTTCGTCAAGCGTGATCGAAGCCTTGTTGCGACGGCAACAAAGCATCCGTATCAACTGGCTGTTCGCGCCTGGATGCCGGACCATCTTCATGTGGCACTGCGAGGCAACATGTCCACTTCTTTCGAGATCAACTTGCACTAATTGGACCAGAACCGGTATCGAAATACCATGCCTTTCGGTGCAGACTTGACGTTTAGAATCGCCCCATGCATTTTGATGACGTCTCATTTGGTTTTCGCTGGCAGAGGGGTGGCGCGGATACATTACAATTTCTGACATGGCATACGAAATAGAAAACGACCAAGACTTGCAACATCGGTAAATCAGCCGGTGCGATTCAGGATCGCTGCCCTTCGCGAAGTCTGGACTTATTAAAAAACCGCATGTCCCCATATTCCGAATCGTCGAGAATCGTCATGATGTTATCGACCTGCATGACGATACGATCCTCATGACGCTACGCTCACTCAGCCTGGACAGACCCATGGGGCAATCGACGAACCCAGAACTAGAATTAGCTTTCGATTTTGTTCGCAATACGAATCGAAGTCTTTTCTTGACCGGTAAGGCGGGCAGCGGCAAGACGACGTTTTTGCACTCCATCAAGTCCGAGGGGATGAAACAAATGGTGGTGGTCGCGCCGACGGGAGTCGCCGCCATCAACGCCGGTGGCATGACGATCCACTCGTTTTTCCAACTCCCGTTTGGACTGCACATCCCGGGCGCCAGCCGCGACCAGCAGAGCCGCTCCCATCGCTTGGCGGGTCAGAAAATAAACATCATCCGTTCCCTTGATCTTTTGGTCATCGACGAAATCAGTATGGTCCGAGCCGATATGCTCGATGCCGTCGATCAAGTCTTGCGAAACTACCGCGATGCCAGCTTGCCGTTCGGCGGCGTTCAGTTGCTGATGATCGGCGACTTGCACCAACTTCCACCGGTCGTCAAACAAGAGGACTGGGCCTTGTTGCAAGAACACTATGCCACGCCTTATTTCTTTTCGAGTCAAGCTCTCCAAAAGACCGAGTACCTCTCGATTGAACTCAAACATATCTATCGACAAGCGGATCAGAGCTTTATCGATCTACTGAATCGAGTTCGCGACAATAAACTCGACGAAGACGTCCTCAATCGGCTCAACAGCCGTTACGTTCCAAACTTCCGACCTCCCGCCAACGACCCTTATATTACGCTGACAGCCACGAACGCCGTCGCGCAACAGATAAACGCCGATAGCTTAGCCAGGCTTCGAGGTGCTTCCAAAGTATTCAATGCGATCATCGGCGGCGACTTTCCACCGTCCGCCTATCCGACCGAGGAACTGTTCGAGTGCAAGGTAGGGGCTCAAGTCATGTTCGTCAAAAACGACATGGAAGCGGAAAAAAGATTTTTTAACGGAAAGATCGGTCAGATTACCCGAATCGATGAGGAGGTCATCATTGTGCGTTGCCCCGGTGAAGCCTCCGATATCGCCGTCGAGAAGCTTGATTGGCAAAACGTAAAATACAGCTTGGACGAGACCACCAAGGAAATAAAGGAGGAAGTACTCGGAATGTTCACCCAGTATCCTCTTAAATTGGCGTGGGCGATCACGATCCATAAGAGTCAGGGGTTGACGTTCGAACGAGCGATCATCGACGCTCAAGCCGCTTTCGCACATGGGCAAGTTTATGTCGCCCTCAGTCGATGCAAGACTTTTGAAGGGATTGTACTCCGATCTCGAATCATGCCGTCGAGCGTCAAGACCGATAGCGTCGTGAAGAACTATACCGAAGAAGCCGAGAGCAAGGCTCCGGATCAAGCAGAACTTCAGCAAGCCAAGCGAAAGTACCAGCGACGATTGCTGGAAGAACTATTCTCCTTTGAGTCGACTCGGCGCGGTTTCGACCAACTCGAACGTATCTATCGAGAGCACGAGAATACGCTGTCGGCGTCCGCCACGTCGCAAGTCCTCGCATTGTCCGAACAGGCCGAGACTGAGCTCCTAGCCGTCGCCAAAAAATTCGAACCGCAGCTCGCGGGCTATTGCGACTTGGAAACTGAACCGGAAGCAAATGAGGAACTTCAATCGCGATTGAGAAAGGCCGGCACTTATTTCGCAGAGAAGATCGGTCAAGGACTATTGCCGGCCACCAAGGAGTTACCGACTGCGACCGACAACCAAGCGGTTCGCCAAGCAGTTTTCTCGAAATTAGAGGTGCTGCAAAAAGAATTATTTGTAAAGAACGCATGTTTCGTGGCTTGTTCATCGGGTTTTTCAACGCGATCGTGCACTCGGGCGAAAGTCAAAGCTGAGCTGGATTTTGCTCGCACGTCGGGCGACGAGCGAGCGGATCGGCAAAATCGAGTCCCGAAGGATGTGCCTCATCCCATGCTCTACAAACGCTTGTTAGAATGGCGTGAGGAAATGGCCGATGAGCGAGGTGTTCGCACCTGGGAAGTCGTTTCCAACATCTCGATGAAGGAACTGGTGATTTTTCTACCCGCGGACAATCGGCATCTTCAGCGTATCAAAGGCATCGGCAAAGAAAAGGTAAAGCGCTACGGCGAAGCCATTCTGAAAATCATCGAGAACTATTCGCAAGAGAACAATGTTTCGGTGAATGTCGCGTCCTCCGCGGATGCACCCAAGCCGCCGTCTCCCGATACCAAATTTGTCAGTCTTGAAATGTTTGAAGCCGGTCAATCGATCGTGGAGATCGCCCGGTTGCGAACGTTGGCACGAACGACCATCGAAGGCCATCTTGCTTTCCATATCGGCGAAGGTCGTTTAGACATCACCCGAGTTCTAACCGCTGAAAAACTATCGGACATCACCGACTTCTTCACTAGAAATCCGACCGCCACGGTCGCCGACGCCAAACACTCCTTCGGCGAGAAATATAGTTACGGCGAACTGAAGATGGTCTCTTGGCGATTGCGCCTCGACGACGCTTGGCAGGACTGGAAACCCTAAGCGTAAGCGAAGTTCTTAGCCAATGCGAAGGCGGTCCTCGAGCGGTCCTCGCTTACGCATCGGGTTTTCAAACGGCTGCAATCAAGAGGACCAGTCAAAAAATCACAGCCTCTCTGAGGTACGAAGAGCGTGGTGAATCGCGATAGACATTTACCACACTTCCCACGCCCATCGCTAATCGCTTTGGGTGTGCCACACGGTGGACTGGCCAGCCTGGCCTAGTAGTCTTCTGTCTGCTGCTCACCAAACGGCGACCATTGCATTTTGGCTGCGAACCAACGAAAATGGCGAGATTAACTCAACGAGAGCTAACCTCGCCACGGGGGAAGGGAGATGTGGGATGCGTTGCGAATTAAGCAGCGACACCCCACACTTAACTTAGGTCGATGGCGATTTGCTCGCCATGATTTCTGACCGAAATTGCCGCTTTGTCCCTCAAAATCGCAGCCAAATTTATGATTTGCAACAGTTGTAAGGGTCGTTCTATTCTTAAAAGTAACTTCTCAATTTGGCAGCAGTTGATCGTCGCGACCGCGTCGGTTTTGAGTCTGGGTTGCATACCTCAGCGTGAAAAAAACGTCGTTCTGTATTCCGCCTCCGATCGCGAGTTTGTTGGCCCGATTCTCGATGCGTTCGAGCGAACCAACTCCGGGACCGAAATCGCTCGCCAGTTTGACGTGGAGGCATCGAAGACACTGGGATTGGTCACTCGCATCGAAAGGGAAAAGGAGCGGCCTCGCTGCGACGTTTTCTGGAACAACGAAATCATCCACACCATTCGTTTGCAAAAACAAGGGCTGCTGGCGAGCCGTCGTTGGAAAGTGCCCGACACGTGGCCAAAAAGTTTGAAATCCAAAGATGGGACATGGATCGCATTCGCCGCCCGGGCTCGCGTACTTCTCGTCAACAAAAACAAATTGTCCGATCCTACGACGTGGCCCAAAGGCGTTCTTGAACTAGCTGACAAAAAGTGGCACCATCGTTGCGGCCTAGCCTATCCGATTTACGGAACAACAGCCACTCACATGGCCGTCATCGCTTCGCATTCGGACAGGGTATTAACGGCTTCGGGGACAAGCCGCGATTACAACAACAGCGATCGAACGCTGGATTGGACTCGGTGGTCGGACAGTTGGATAACTCACGCTGTCGTTTTGGCCGGAAACAAACAGGTGGCCTTGGCCGTAAGCAGTGGAGAACTCGATTGGGGCTTGACCGACACCGACGATGCGATCATCGAAAAGGAAGCTGGCCATCCCGTCGAGATTGTGTTTCCAGACCAAGAAAAAGACGGATTCGGAACACTCTTCATCCCAAACACCATCAGCGTACTTTCCAAAGCTCCCAATCCGACCGCGGCCGCTTTACTAGCCGACTATTTGGTCAGTGAAAGAACAGAGTCCAGACTGGCCATGGGAAATAGTGGGCAGTTTCCCGTGTGGCCCGGTGCCAAAATCAAATCGAGGCTCAGCAACGAGAGAGAACTTTTGTGGGCCGAAGTTGATTTCGAAAAAGCTGCCGAAAACTGGACCGTGACGATGGAAAGCCTCAAGCAAAGGATCGACCTGGGACGCGGGCGATGAGTGAAGATCGACGTTGTCGCCTTTTGCTATGGATGCGTGCAACAGGTTTTTTTGTGGCTGAGCGAGGCCCTCGCTCATGTTTTGCAGGAACCCAACGAGCGAAGGCCCTCGCTCGTCCACAAGTGATAGGGGTAGGGAAGCCGGGTAGACCGGCTCCCCTCCCTCCAAACCGTACGGGCGGTTTTCCCGCATACGGCTATCCAG
>JAYTVM010000007.1:0-2750 GCA_043743995.1 Pirellula sp.
TTATGCTCCCGAAAGCACTCGACCTCGACGCAACGCTTACTCACAAACGAATGACAAGCAACAAACAACGACAATACAACGAGCTAGTTCGAGCGAGAAAGCAATGTCGTGCTTGCATTGGATTGAAGAACCCAGCCTGTCGTGGGTTTAACAAATTTGATTCGGACGAGATTGGACCTTGGTCAAGGCTGCATGGCGACCTTAATGCAAAGCTGATGATCGTCGGGCAAGATTGGGGCGGCCAACAGTACTACCAAGAGTTCAAGGGACTCGACGATCTTGACAATCCAACGATGAACAATCTGCAACATCTGCTTGCGAAGATTGGCATGGACGTTAGCACGACGACCTACGCACCTCAGAAGCGAGGGTTGTTCTTGACCAATGCAATACTTTGCCTCAAAAGTGGCGGATTGCAAGCAAAGATAGACCGTAGTTGGCTCGCAAACTGCGGCGAACGTTTTTTGAGAAAGCAAATTGAAATAGTCTCACCAACGATTGTAGTTGGGCTTGGTTCCGACGCTTTCAATGCGGTCTTGGTATCGTTTGGACAAAAGAAAATGAAGCTGTCTGCCGCTATTCTTGACAAATCTGGTGTACCACTTTCATCTGCTACACGCTTGTTTGCTGCATATCACTGTGGAGCTGGTACAATCAATCGCAACCGCGATCTAAAAACTCAGGCTCGCGACTGGAATCGCATCGGGCTTGCACTACGGGCCGAAACTGGAGCATAACAAAAAAATGCACCTAAGTCCTCGGTCAACCGTCCTGACTTGGTTGAGTTTACTACTCGGACACAGGTGATTTTGGTCGTTCGTACAAGCGAAGGAATGCAACTATGAAGAGTCGAAAAAGCGTGTTTGTCTCCGCGATGGGGTTTCTTTTGGCCTTCTTGCTCTTGCCTCAAGAGTCTGGCGCAGATGAGCTACAAGAATTGCAAGGCAGATGGGAATTTCGATTTCAAGAGAACGGAAGAAACTTGAAGGCCATTAAGATCATTGAAGGTGATACCGAAACTGTCGAAACATACGATGGCAATCAACTTGTCCACCGGCATGTCGTAAAACTTGAGGCAGTTGAGACGGAGGGTGTTTGCGTGATCAAATATGGCGAATCCACCGTAACAGATGGAGCTAGAAAGGGACAAAAAGGAAAACCCGGCTCGTTTCTTTCGAAACGTCTAAAAAACAGATGGTATAATGTGTCCGGCATGAGCATCAAAGACGAAATGCCGATCTCTGTCGCCGAGTTCACAAGGATTCCCGATGACAAGAAGCAATGATCAAGTACGAACAATGTGGTGCACCGAAGTCGCCGCCGGTGCGTTGTTGATTTTTTGAAACGTGGTCTCCGGCGACTTCGGTGACCACTGACGTTACGCCTTCAATTGAAACCTCTCAAACAGACAGATGATACATGGCAAAAGTACCAACCAAAGTTTCCGAGCGAATCGTTGCTGGCATCAAACGGTTCCAACCCATCCTTACTTCCGCGAAGTCTCGCGACGTTGGTGAGTCTGATACCGTTACGATCATCGTTGACATGTTGGCCGATATTTTTGGCTACGACAAGTATTCGGAAATTACGTCCGAACATGCAATCCGCGGTACATTCTGTGACCTTGCAACCAAAATTGATGGCGTCCTCCAATTGCTTATCGAAGTCAAAGCGATTGGCTTAGATTTGAAAGAAGCACACGTCAAACAGGCAATCGACTATGCTGCAAATCAGGGTGTCGAATGGGTGGTGCTGACAAACGGTGTAACTTGGCGAGTGTACAGGGTCACGTTCGCAAAACCGATTGGACAGGAACTTGTGATTGACATAGATTTTTGTGCACTCAACTCGCGAAATGCGAAAGACGTGGAATCCATATTCCTACTTTGCAAGGAAGGTTGGATTAAATCCGTTTTGGGGGAATTCCACACACAAAAACAAGCTCTCAGCAGATTCTTTCTTGGTGCATTGCTGATGAGTGATCCTGTTCTTCAACTTCTTCGACGGGAATTGCGTCGACTGTCACCCGACGTTCGTGTTGAAACTGATGAAATCCTATCCGTTCTGACCGCTGAGGTAATTAAGCGAGACGTGACCGAGGGCGATCAGGCAAAAGATGCGGCAAAGAAAATCGCCAAAGTGGCTGCGAAAACATTGAAAACAAAACAATCAAAAGACACGAATGATACAATGTTGGGCAACGGACAAACCGACGCCGAAGAAAATTCCGATTCCGACGTCCCGGATGCGGCAGAACCGGCGTAACAATGCGATGCACCGAAGTCGCGGATCGGCCGTTTCCTGATGGTGAGTTTTTTGGCCGCGACATCGGTGATCGCGGTCGTTCTATGGCAGACATGATGGACTTCGTCGCAATCGATTTCGAGACCGCTAACGAGAAACGCAGCAGCGCCTGTGCTATCGGTCTGACAACGGTTCGAGACGGCCAAATCGTTGACTCGTTCTCACGACTTATTCGCCCTCCAGAACTTCGATTTTCATTCTGGAATTCAAACGTTCACGGTTTGACAGAGAACGACGTCAAAGATTCCCCAACCTTCGACGAGCTTTGGCCGGAACTGTTGCCGCTTCTCGAAAATCAACTTGTTATCGCCCATAACGCTTCCTTCGATATTAGCGTTCTGCGGCATTCACGTAAGCGCCCATCATGACCGGGGTCAGATTTCGGCGGCGCGGGCTTGATTTGCGGGGTAGTTTTTGCTTGTGGCAACTTGGCCACTTTCCCCAAA
>JAYTVM010000008.1:0-2733 GCA_043743995.1 Pirellula sp.
ACAGCAAACCAAAGATTGCGAATGCGAATACGGATTCACAGAGGTTTACAAATGATGCCAAAACAACGTGCCGAAGATTGCCGATCCATCGCCAAGCGTGGCATCAGATGCAAAACATGCGGAGTCAAACTCCTCCAAATGACTTGCCTTGCCTGCGAGATGCGAGATGCAATCAAAACGAAAACAAAACAAGACAAGACAGAACCGAAGGGTCGTAAATGCAATTGGCAATGGACTATCACAAATTCATAGGAGCTAAACGCCGCAAGGTAGATAAGCTTGGATTCGATACATCTGGCGATCTCAATCCGTTTCTATTCGACTGGCAGCGAAAGATTGTTCGCTGGTCGTTGCAACGCGGCAGAGCGGCAATTTTCGCGGAGTGCGGACTAGGCAAAACGCTCCAACAATTAGTCTGGGCAGAGCATGTCCACAAGCACACCGGAAAACCAGTCGTTATCCATACTCCCGTAGGAGTCAGGCAACAAACAAAACGCGAAGCGACAAAGTTTGCGATCGATGCAAAAGTAGCTGTTGTTGATGAGCAAAACGAGATCGTAGATGGCATCAACTTAATCAACTACGAGAAACTGCATAAGTTTAACGGTTCCGATTGGGGTGGAGTGGCAATCGATGAGTCGCAAATACTGAAGTCCTTTACGGGTGTGACAAAACAACTGTTGTGCGAACGTTACGAACGGACTCCATACAAACTCGCATGCACCGCAACGCCAGCACCGAACGACCACATGGAACTTGGAAATCATTCTCAGTTTTTGGGAGTATTGCCAAGTCGTGAAATGCTATCTCGCTGGTTTCTTAACGACACAATGAAAGCGGGCGGATATCGATTGCGTGGTCATGCTCAGGACGACTTTTGGAACTGGGTTAGCCAATGGGCAGTGTGTGTCGCAAAGCCGTCCGATATCGGCGGAAATGATGACGGCTACGTTTTGCCAGAGCTGCGTGTTGAACGATACGAGGTACATGCCGACGACGCGTATACTCCTCAAAACGGTTTCTTATTTGCGACAAGTAGAATTTCAGCCACAACGATTCATAGCGAGAAACGAATAACGAATAAGGTAAGGTGCCAAAAAGCTGCGGACTTAGCAAATGGAACTGACGGTCCGTGTATCGTATGGTGCGATACCAATTACGAATCAGACGAGTTATTAAAGTACATTCCTGATGCGGTTGAAGTCAGAGGCGACACAAAACACAAGGAAGATCTACTGCTTGGATTTGCCGAAAAGAAATTCCGCGTTTTGTTGAGCAAGCCGTCTATCGCTGGTCTTGGGATGAATTACCAGCACTGTTCAGCGATGGTATTCGCTGGACTGTCGTATTCGTTCGAACAGTACTATCAATCAGTTCGACGTTGTTGGCGATTTGGGCAAACCAAGCCTGTCGATGTGCATATCATCATTGCCGATTCAGACGCGGCCGTTGCATCTGTCGTTTCTCGCAAGGAAACAGACCATCACGTAATGCAATCCGGCATGGCCAAAGCTATGCGTGGGTTCCAGTCGACTTCGTTTGGATTAGACATAGTTCGAGATGAATACGTCCCAGAAATCAAATTGAAACACCCACCGTTTTTAAGGAAACACAAATGACAAAGACAATTCAACAAGACGGAGGCAAGACGTGGCAAATGTACAATGGCGATTGCTGCGAAGTGTTAAAAGGACTGCCCGACAACTCGATCGATTACTGTATCCATAGTCCGCCATTTTCGAATCTGTACATCTATTCCGATTCGGAAAACGACATGGGAAATTGTGCGAACGATGCGGAGTTTTTTCAGCACTACGCTTTTTGCATCAAAGAGCTGTATCGGTTGCTTGTTCCTGGTCGATGCGTATCGGTCCACTGTAAAGACCTTCCGAAGTACGCGAACACCCATGGAACGACTGGCTTGATTGATTTCCCAGGAATGTGCATACAAGAGTTTGAGGGCGCAGGGTTTGCGTACCATTCGAGAGTGACGATTTGGAAATGCCCAGTCACCGAACGAGAGCGGACCAACAACAACGGACTGTTGCACAAAACAGTCAGGCGAGATACTTCACAAGTACGCCAAGGCATGGCGGACTATTTGTTGACATTTCGAAAACCGGCTAACGATGGCCTCATGAGCGAAAAACCAGTAGCACGCGAAAAAGGATTTGCAAGGTACATCGGGAACGATCGCAACCTGACAAACGCAAATCACCCTAGCAAATTTGCGAGAAAAGGCGGACGTCCGGACGAGAGCGAAGAAAACCAATCGATCCAAGTTTGGAGGCGATACGCTGAGCCAGTTTGGTGGGACATAGACCAAACAGACGTACTTAACTTCAAGCTAGCAAGAGAGGAAAACGACGAAAGGCACATCTGCCCTCTCCAGCTTGGATTGATAGCTAGGTCTGTAGATATTTGGTCGCTTCCAGGCGATGTTGTTTTATCGCCGTTCGCGGGCATTGGATCGGAAGGATACGAATCCATGAAGATCGGCAGGAAATTTATCGGAGTAGAGCTAAAGAAAACTTACTACGAGTTCGCTTGTAAAAACTTGCGATCGATCGCAAACGCTGATGAGCAACCAACACTGTTTGATTTAGAAAGTTAAAGGCTGACTAAAGCCATGACTAAATGCCCGTTCACCATCATTATCGACACCGCCGAACAACATCCGTTCACGTTCCGACACGTCAAGGCAGACGCGGATAAGGAGTACGAGTTGTTCGA
>JAYTVM010000009.1:0-9080 GCA_043743995.1 Pirellula sp.
AAAACAAGCGGAACAAAGGCATGCACACCAAGGGCTCGATCGTCGCGCCTCGGTCGGTGTTATTGTTAACTACTCGCCCTGGGTGATGCCAGGGCGTTCTATGGCAGACATGATGGACTTCATCGCAATCGATTTCGAGACCGCTAACGAGAAACGCAGCAGCGCATGTGCTATCGGTCTGACAACGGTTCGAGAGGGCCAAATCGTTGATTCGTTCTCACGACTTATTCGCCCTCCAGAACTTCGGTTTTCATTCTGGAATTCAAACGTTCACGGTTTGACAGAGAACGACGTCAAAGATTCCCCAACCTTTGACGAGCTTTGGCCGGAACTGTTGCCGCTTCTCGAAAATCAACTTGTTATCGCCCATAACGCTTCCTTCGATATTAGCGTCTTGCGGCATTCACTTCACGCCGTGTCCATACCGATCCCACGACTGACATATCTTTGCAGCGTCCACGTCTCACGGTGTGTTTGGCCTGATTTTGTATCTCATTCACTTGGATTCCTCGCTGACTCGCTTGGAATATCGCTCGATCACCATGACGCTGGTAGTGATTCGCGTGCAAGTGCCGAGGTCGTGCTTCGTTCCCTTCAAAAAACGAAAGCAAAATCAATTGCCTGTCTTGCGAACGATTTTGACATTCGGCTTGGGGAACTTTATTCCGCCGAGGAGTGGGTTCCTTCATCGGCTCCGTCTTTCCGTGGTAATCGTGAGTCCGTTGAAATCGAGTTACCAGAAGGATTCGATGTTTCATCGCACGATTTTTTCGGTCGCAATATTGCTATCACGGGCGAACTGAGGATGTTTCGCAGAAAAGATGCGTTTCGAATTATCGAACAATTCGGCGGCTTTCCGAGTGAATCTGTCACCAAAAAAACATCGTACCTGATTACCGGCAATCAGGATGTTAGAATGTTGGCGACTGGAACAAATGAATCGTCGAAACTTCAAAAGGCGAAGAAGCTTCGCGAAAATGGTTGTGACCTAAGAATTATTTCCGAATCCGACTTTACGGAAATGATTTTCGCTCCAACGAAAAGTGGAATTGGATGATGGCTGAACACTCGAATCAAATGCTCCTGGACGGACTTGAAACGCCCGAACAATCGACTTCGACCGCCATGGAGTGGCTCGCACGATCGTACGAGAGTATGGAACAATGGAAACGAACGGGCAAGGAACTGTTCTTTTCTTTGAACGGACAGAGCGATGTTGCAAGAAATCGACTTGCTGCCGTGATACGCAAATACTTTGTCGAAACACCCCCGAATACAGAAGATGTACGCCGGTGGAAACGTGATTCGACGGAACAGGAAACGATTCGCGTTACCCCGCCAAAAATCTCCGCTTCGAATAGTGCATACGTCGACTGGGGCTATCTTGCCGATTACGTTTTGCTCGCTTGTGCCGCGGTTAGCGAAGAGCTAGAAGAAGAGAATCAGAAACGGGCTTTGGAATACCGGCAGTTGTTTGACTCATACTCCATTAGACTGGCTGTCTTCGACGCTCGAACCATCATTCGGACCAACGCTGAACTGAATGATGATGACGCTCTAACTCAACTCAAAATGAAACACGAAAAGGCTGCTGCGGCTCACGTCAAAGAAGCGAGAAAACTTGAACGCAACGCTGTACGATACGCTCCGCCAAAACCGCCCACGGAATCGCCCGAAATGAATCGCTACGTTCCTTTATACTTCTAGCGTTGGAAATGCCATAGAACAAAGCGATGCACCGAAGTCGCGGATCGGCCGTTTCCTGATGGTAAGTTTATTGGCCGCGACATCGGTGATCGCCGTCGTTATCGGGCCGTAGTTCGATGATCGACATGCTCGTTGTTGGCGGCAGATGAGTTGTTGGAATGCTTGCGATTTCGAGAGCGATTCAACGATCCTTGGAAACGACGCTTTTGCGATTCGGGATCTTGTGTGGACGTGGTGGGAGGCGGTGATCTTTTTGCGTTTTGGAGCTTCGTTGGACGATTGCTCGAATGCGATGCGAGCTTGGTTGGCGCTTCCTACGTCGAGAATGGAACCGCGAACCGGTCTTCGATATGGCGTTGTTGTTAGGTTCGCGGTTCCATCCTCGACTCCGTAGACTCATGCGATTCATTACTCGACAAAATTCGAAGCCGAACATCATTGCATTTCGACTTTGGACATCCTAAACTACTTGAACAACTAAATGGGGTTCTACGGTGATACTCGCCATGCGAGCTTCCAACCGAAGAACCCGATAACAAAAAATTCCATCCAAGTTGCGGTCGATCGTTTTTCGTATATCAACGAACCTTGGCCGCAACTGGATGAATTTAGGCGTTCTGCTTTCACTCCTTCCACTTCGCTCTGAATCCTATGGTAGCACGCCGTAAATCAAGTTCCCGAGATAACTTTACGACAGCCGCGTTCATTGTTCTGGGAGGAATACTTGCTTCGGCGATCACGTCGTTCTATTTGGTCGCAAGTTACGATGGTGTTCTATCTGAAACGGCTAAGAAAATACGCGAGCTCGAGACTTCGAACGAGCGCACAAAAAGTGAAACAACAGTTGCGACCAACAAATTGAGCTCAGAGGTTGCACGCTACAAAAAGCAAGCATCGGAAGCACTGACAAAGTTGGATGAATTGACTGCTCGCTTGACTGCTTCAGAATCTCCTAAAGAAGCGTTGTCTTCTGCCTTGCAAGAAGTAGTAGAAACGCCGGTGGACACACCTAGCGTCGACTCCACTTCAGTTGAACGAAAAACCGTCGGACGCGAATGGCATACCAAGGACGGTAAAAATGCAATTTCCGCAAAGTTGCTCGATTGCGACACGGAACGAAAGGTGGCTAGACTGATGAAACTTGATGGGACCGTCATTTCAGTGTCGTTCGACAACCTATCACTGGATGACGTGGCATATTGTGTTATGACTGCCCAAGCTGGCGAGCTTGGCCTTGCCGATAACGACAATGGTGCGGCTGCCGGAATGGAAGCAGTAACAGAAACGAGTCAGAAGACGATTGATGCGGCCGTCAATGAATGCGCTGTGCGAGTTTTGGCAGCGTACGATAGCGATGCAACTACAATCCAGAAGAATCGGGAGTACGCGCTTGCCAGGAGTACTTTATTGTCAGCAGTGAAGGGGTGCAGCCTTCAGATCCATTTTCTCGTCAGAGATGTGACGAACGCAAGTTCATTGGGTCGTGATCGTAGAAAGATCGACCTTTCACTAACTGCACCAGATATACCGTTACGTTTCTCGAATTTGAATTCGCCTACTGGACAAACGATTGAAGTACTGACGTCAGCACAATTAGCAGAAACGATCAATAAGGGAGATGTAATTCGCGTGATAGGCCGAATCAACGATCCCGGACGAAAGACATTTGCGGCACTAAGGCTCTTGTACCAGTTGCCAGATGTTCCACGCAATTTAGCTTATGGTGCTGGAAACTCTTTCTATATGGCGACTGAGAGTCCGGGAGAAAACGGCGCGCAGGTCGCGTTTGGATATTACATTCATCACATGCGCAAACTTAACAAGTCAGAGAAAGACGTCTATCTGGCTGCGCAAAAGTCGCGAGAAGTTACGGAATCCAAATAGGACTAAACGAAGCAGAACAAAAAATTGCAGCTAAGTGCTCGGTCACCCGCGCTGACTTGCGCCGAGGCCACTGCTCGCACTAGCTGAATTTAGCCGTTCGTGCCTAACTCATGCAAACCCCAACCATTATCTCGCCTATCAAAGCGCTTGTGGACCTTATAACACAGCTTGACAAATCGGTTACTGATCGTCGGGTCCGCGACATTGTACTTCCGATAAAAGAAAAGGCACTGGACGTACAGCGCGAACACCTTGCAATCGAGACGAAACTTTTTGAATTGCAGCAGCTTCATGCCAAAGAAATAGGCGATATCAATTCGCAACACACAAAAGAAATGTCGAACCTCCTCCTTCGCCTTTCTGAACATGAAGACAAGGCGAGGATTCTTGCCCGTTACGCATTCGATAAATTGACGGGCACGTATACGAATCAAACTGAACATAGATTTTGCTCCAAATGTTTACTGCAAAACAAGCCTATTGAATCACCACTAAAAGACACGCAACACGGATGGCAATGCCCTGCCTGCAATGACATCTTCAACGATCCCAACAACCCTCCACCACAACCCGTATTCCATACCCAGCGATCATAGTCACGAACAAAGTGGTGCACACGAAGCATCCGGCGCACGTGATTTGGTTATTTAACGTGGTCGCCGGATGCTCGGTGACCACGGTCGTTCGTCCAGAAATCAAAGGCATCCATGGCATCTGACTGGTACTACACAAGCAAGGGGCAACGGGCGGGACCTGTGTCGTCTCAGAAGCTAAAAGAGCTTGCGGATTTTGCGTACATCCAACCTAACGACTTGGTGTGGAAGGACGGAATGCCCGACTGGGTTACAGCATCAAAAGTCAAAGGACTTTTCCGAAACCCTCCTGCACCCGAACCACCTCCACCACCCGCGCCACCTCGGCAGGCAATACCAGTACAAGTAAAGATGGATGTGCCAGTTCGCCTCATAGCTCCCAAGGAAGGCGTTCCCGAAAAAATCGCCAAATGGGCAACGATAGGCTGGTCATTACTTTGTCTTCTCGGTGTCGTGTACGGAATGTTCAATGCCGCAGCCTCATCAGACCCAACGTACGGTGATCAATACGCTGAGGCTGGACAGGTAATTGGGATCGGTTGTGGTCTTGCAATTTGGTTTGTGATTTGGGCTATAATTGCGGTTCCTTCGCTTGTTGTTTGGTTGTTAATGAAAAAACGATGACGAACACACTTTGGAAAACAGGTCGTAAACATACATCGGAAGTGCCATGGTACTGGCGTTCCGTACGATTGAAGAGATTTTGGGTGTTGTTTACGCTGACCACTATATTTATCTTTGACACTTCGCTCCCCAAGGACTTTCAAACCTCGAAACAAGTCGCGATTTCAGCGATCTCAGTGTACCAGAACAACATAAGCGAGCTTCTTCCTTGCGTAAATTGCCGATATCGTGAGACTTGCTCTACCTACAGTAAGCGATCAATAGAAGAATTGGGCTTCTGGCCAGGACTCTATTCATCGTTTCGCCGAATCACAACTTGCTTTTGAGGAATCCGAAGACAACTGGACGAACAAAGCGATGCACCGAAGTCGCGGATCGGCCGTTTCCTGATGGTGAGTTTTTTGGCCGCGACATCGGTGATCGCGGGCGTTCTGATTGTCAGTGCTCGATGACAGTGATCGTGAAGAACACCAATCGCATTTGAAGCCGCCATTGGCGACGCAAACTGTAACGAGCAGTTCCGAAACCAATCGCAGACAACTTTCCCGAACACGCCAGGTTCGATCGCGACGCAGCGCGTTTGATTGGCGACAGCAACTAACTCCAACACGCCAGGGCCAAGTCGTGGATTGCATTATCATGCATCCACGCAAATCTCGCGTGCCATTGTGTTGCACCGTGACAACCAAACCCATAGAATGCTCAAGACAGTATTCGTAATACTGACATCCTGATCGGCCAACAGAAGATCGATTAAGGGCTAACAATCAAGAATAAATCAGAACAATTGGATGCAGTCAAGCGTTCGGTCGACCGATCTTGGTCGTTGCATTTGCAACCTGCTCACGCTGACTGATCCCGGGCGTTCTGATTTTCAGTGCTCGATGATAGCTGCGGACATGATTAGAGCGATGGTTTGCTTGCCACCGACGAGAACGAAGTGCCTTCAAGTTGTTGCGATTGGATTAAAACCCAACACAAAAACTTTCCGAATTCGCCAGGTTCGTTTTGATTGCAGGACCGTTTGATGGAGACAGCAATTCACTTCAACACGCCAGGGCCAAGTCGTGGATTGCATTATCATGCATCCACGCAGTCCTCGCGTGTCCTTGTGTTGCAGCACGACAAACAAACCCATACAATGATCGAAGACAGTACTCGTCGTACTGACATCCTGATCAACCAATACAAGATCGATTCAGAGCTTAAGAACCAAGAAGAAATCAGAACAAAGCGATGGATCTAAGTCGCGGGTCCGCCGTCACCTGATGGAAACCTTCAGTCCGCGACTAGATCATCGCGGTCGTTCTGATTGACAGTGCTCGATGACAGTAATCGCGACGAACACCAATCGCAATTGAAGCCACAATGGCGTCGCAAACTGTAACGAGCACTTCCGGAACCAATCGCAGACAACTTTCCCGAACACGCCAGGTTCGATCGCGACGCAGCGCGTTTGATGGGCGACAGCCAGACACTCCAGCACGCCAGGGCCAAGTCGTGGATTGCATTATCATGCATCCACGCAAATCTCGCGTGCGATTGTGTTGCAGTCTGACAACCAAACCCATACAATGCTCAAGACAGTATTCGTAATACTGACATCCTGATCGGCAGACAATGAAGAAATCAGAACAAAAAAATGCACCTAAGTCCTCGATCTACGTTTTTTGACTTGCGTTGAGTCAACTACTCGGACATAGGTGATTTTAGGCGTTCGTTGATTGAACAACTCTAACAAATGGAGGACCTAGCATTGGTTAAATTCATTTCCTTTGTTGCAACCGCTCTCGCTTGCTGCTTTGCATTCGGTCAAGTACCGAGCGGTACTGACCCTAAACTGCCAGTCGTTGACTTGGGAGACATTGTTTCCAATGTTGTGATTGCAAAGGTCCAGCGATTGGGACCTGAAGCGGAACTCACCATTGCTAAGTTTGGTCGCAACATAACCGCGGGGAAAACAAAAAAGGTAACCGTCTATCGAGTTGAGACAAAGACGAGGTTAGTTGTTGTCGATGGCAAAGAAACTGAACAAAACTTTACAGTAAACGTCCCGGAAACAACGGAGATCGTCGATTCAAACTTCACTCCAACGGAGCAATCGAGGTCTGTGCCGCTTAGTTCAGTTCAGGCGTTTGATATAAACGGAAAAGTTGTGGACGTCCGTGAATGGAGCAAAACACTGGAAGTGCCAAAGCACGTTCTTTTGCTCAACACGCCGATCAGCGAGACAAAGAGATTGAATCCGTTTTTTGCCAAGATCCTACGTGATGACATCCTGCTCCTGTATCTTAAGAATATTCCAATCGAAAAAGAACGCGATTGATCTACCGCAAGCAAAATCAACGAACAAACCATTGCAGCTAAGTGGCGGATCGTCCGCCTAGACTTTTAGGCACATTACTTGCCGCCACTAGCTGAATGGGGTCGTTCTGATTTGCAGTGCTCGATGTCGATAATCGGGTGCTGTCGCTACTTCGAACGTACGCCAAATTCGTTAGCGACACAGCGTGTTTGGTTGGAGATAGATATACCGTCCAGCATGCGAGGGCCAAGTCGTGAGTTGCATTATCATTCATTCTCGAAGGTCTCTACGTTTTTTGTTGCAGGCTGATTATTGGATTTGTAAAATGCGTGAAATAGTTATCGTGGCGCTGACGCCTTGATCGGCCAATCGGGTGCGTTTTAAGGCCGACTAACCACAACGGAAGACAAAAGTCAGGGGGTTTTCTAAATGAAGAGTGCGAATGCGATTTGTTTGACCATTATTATGTCGTGCACGCTCAATGCGATAGCACAGGACAAAAAGGACTTGGATTTGGCAAACACAGACGTGAAGCAAGCGTTTGAAAAATTCGATTCCGCTATTGAATTCGCAAAGATTCGCTTTTCGGAAGCTGTCGGAGCTGCAACCGAAAAATACAACACCGAAGTGGAGATGCTGAAAGCGAATCACATTACGAACTTGGAATCGATTCAGAAAATAACCACTCAGTCCAATGATCTCGATGAAGCAATAAAGATCCGTGACATGATCAAATCACTTCGGGAATCGAAAATTGACTTACCAGACTTCAGAAAGCAGGCAGTCCTTGCTGACGAAAGGACCCGAGAACTTCAAGAACAGGTAGCCAAACTCGCGGTTGCGAAAACTGAAAAACAAAATTCAAGAATCAGTCCATCGTTAGTCGGAACTTGGCGTTGGTTTGATGGGAGGGATTGCGTTTTTGGCGTGAATGGACAAGCGGTTCATGCAAAACAATTGAATGGGGATTGGCGCTTGAATGTTGGAAGCAAAGATTCCTTCTCAGTAACATGGAAAAATGGTTCGACAGATACCTTGAAATTGCTGGAGGACGGAAAATTGCTTGAGGGCTTTTCTACGGATAAAACCCGAGTTTGGGCGGTAAAGTTGAAGTAACTGTGATACTGTGATCATCGCCATAGATTAACCAACAACTAACAACCGACATCTGTATGCCTGGATTCCTATTAATTTCGCCTACCGGGAGCGGTAAATCTTGGGCATGCAAGAATATTGCGTTTTACATCAATCATGCAGCCGATGGCGATTCGTTAATTAATTGGCCAAGTAACTGGAACAACATTGATTGGACGATGCAAGATCGCAAAAACTTAGAAATTGTACTATCGCATATGCGAGAAACTGGAAAGTGCGTTTGTTGGTACGTTGGCACAACGGCAATTGCCGACGCACTCGCCGAGGATCGTCTCCGAACATACGAGATTGCAATTGTCCTCCCGCTGAAAGACAAACATCGCGACCAAGTTGACACTCGAAAAAAGCCGGGGCATGACTGGAAATGTGCCCTTGAGCACCGAAAGCTATGCGGAAGTCTCATAATGCGGTACGATATACGTCAATTCGATTCGTTTCAAAGCGCTGCGGAATACTTGCAGTCGCAACTCTGAAACATAGGGTAGACGATCATAGGCATGTACCTAATCGACCTGTTAACGGCCGATGAAGACCATACAAACCAATAAGGAATCAGAACAATGAATTGCATCGAAGTGCTCGGTTACGGTGGCTTGGCGGCGCCATGATTACTCCTCGCACTCGATGAATTCGGGCGTTCTGGCATTCATGCGCATTGGCCGTGCTCGTGCTCAGTAAAACGGTGCTCGTGCTCGTAATCGAATCGAGGAAACCATGACAGAATTTCTCTTTGACCATGATCGACTGGACGTCTATCGCCTCTCGATTGAATACGTAGCGAGTGCATTTGAGACGTCGAGCGGATTGACGGG
>JAYTVM010000010.1:0-2720 GCA_043743995.1 Pirellula sp.
GCGGGGAAGATTGGTTGGGTAACTAGCTAAAACAGCAGCACTACTCATCCAAAAAGTCGTATACTTCAAATCGTCTGGATGATCGGGCATCTCCATGCGAATGAGGTCGCGCAAGACCAATAGTCTTCCTCGCTCCCGCAAGACACTTACCGTTTCTTTAGAAACATCCCAGGACACCACATTTGGAGGTAACGCCGAGGTCGCGGTTCGCAATGCGATGGGATAGTTGATGTACTCATCCATTCTTGCATTGAGGACTTCGCTGATCTTCTGAACGGTCGATCGTGTTTTTTGAATATTCGATTCCTGTGAAGCACCTCGGTACGCGACCAGAAACATGCCAGACATGAACCCAATGATGGAAATCACGACCAGCAGCTCAACCAACGTAAAGCCGTTTCGTGCTTGCTTCATTGTATTTTCCATAGCTGAATCTCCCCAAAAAAACGTCGATCGACCGCAAACCTACCGATTTTCGCCCAAGGTATTGACGTCAATGAAATTGCTCGAATTGTCGTGGGCCGGTAATTTTACCAACCCAGTGTTTTCACTTAATTCAAATCGTGCTCCGGATGCAGGGTCCGGCGCCATAATCGTTCCGTTGTAAGTGAATGACTCGCCAATCGTTGTGAACCATTGAGCGCCAATGGAGAGAATCCGCCCACCGTATCTCCCGTCACGCCCTGGAGTAATAATCTGAAATGTCTTGTTATTCGCAAAGGCAAAGCCTCCGGCCGCACTAACGGATTCTAAATGCGGACGCACAGCCCCCAAGTCCCATCGCAGGGCACCAGCCGCTATGGTGATGTCGGCAGGTTGGTAGCAGTTATAAATAGGTATCGCAACCGTTCCTCTGTTGAATAGATAGGTGCGGCTGTCGAAGTACACGTAGGGTGCTCCCTTTTCCGCAGCATTATTTCGCGCCATGAAAACCGGCAGCAAATCACTGGAGACGCCTGCAAACAGCGTTTCGTCGTTCGACATCGCGCCTAGTGCGTCCGTGACTAATGTCAGACGGTCTTTGAATTCATAGTACGAGTTATCACGCGACGGATTGTATCGATATACAGGCGCAGCCATCGTCCCCACGTTGAGAAGAGGTCCGCCCGCGCCAGTGAACGGCCGTTGTGAGTCGGAACTAAAACCACCTAGGAAAAACACCAAGGCTTCCGCCGCGTCCATCTGCGTGCCATTGGCTGGATTGATCAAGGCCAACTCGGTACTCAAGATATTTGGAAACGCCTTGCGCAAATGCCTCTCGGTCACCAGCCATGAACTTCCGTCCGGTGGGTAGTCGCCGGTTTTGCCTCGGTAGTTTTCTACCGCATCATTCAAAGCCTGCACCTCAAACTTCACCGCTGATCGCTCGAATGCTCCACGCACTCCAATCACCGCTGGAACGGTCAGACCAACGAGTACCCCAATGATCGTGATGACGACGAGCAGCTCCACCAAGGTGAAACCCCGTTGCACCCGTACAGCTCTCGTTCGCACCCAACTCGAAACTGATCGATTCATGTCACCGTCCTCCACAATTGGCTTTAGTTCGTTGGCTTGTTTTATGTTGCTTTGTTTTACGTTGCTTTAAATCCCGCCCAATAGGCAGGAACTGCTTGCAGTCTCAGCACGGAGTGCTGAGCCACACTATTTTCCTGGACCGCTCAAGCCTGTGATCAGCGAGATCAGCGGCATGAATAGCGATATCACAATGAACCCGACCGCTACCCCAAGGAACACAATCAACATCGGCTCGATCAGTTTCGTCAACCCTTCTGTCATCACGCTCACTTCTTCGTCGTAGTTGTCCGCAATCTTGTAAAGCATCGTGTCCAACTCGCCCGTCTCTTCACCCACGTCGATCATGTTGACCACCAAGTCATCCATTACCCGCGAATTCATTTTCATTAAATAAAGCAAGGTCGCGACAACCACCCCAATGCCAATCCCCATCAACCCAACCAGAATCAGCGAACTGCCGTCGTCCACCTTGGCACCCTTCTTCACAACTTGCTTCACAATCTGTCCCGAAGCGTCTTTCTTGGCATTGACTCCACGGCCTGAAGTCAACGCGACGGACATGATCATGATCCCCGGAAACGCACCCGTCCAAGCCCAATAAAACAATGCCAAAGGATGGAAACCAGGAACCGAATTCTCTTTCATCGGCTTCGATATAACTTCCCCCTCGCGAATCGCTTCCGTCACCTTCGTAAAAATCCGCTCGAACATCGCGTTGCCCGACGTCTCTCGCGTGATATTCAACGCTTCCAAAATCGGTACTCCCGAGGTCACCAGCGTTCCCAGCGTTCGCGTCGTTCGCGCCAAAATGTTCTTCTCTATCAATCCGCCGAAAAGCGGTACCTTAATGATGAATTGGTCATAACCCATCCGCCCATGCTTGAACTTGCGAATAATCTTGCCAACCAGCCAACAGCAAATCGGCAACAAAAACATCAACCAATAATAACTCACCACGTACTCGCTCATCGCCATCAACAACTGCGTCGCCGCTGGCAACTTGAGTTCGAATTCATCAAACATCTTCTTAAACGTCGGAACGATAAAGAACATGATCCCTGCCAAAATCGCGATCGCTACACACACGACCGCAACTGGATAGATCATCGCTCCCTTGACCTTTCGCTTGAGCGACTCGGACCGCTCCAAGAATTCGGACAGACGCTGCAAAATGGTTTCTAACGCACCGCCCGCCTCGCCTG
>JAYTVM010000011.1:0-2720 GCA_043743995.1 Pirellula sp.
GATTCCCGCCGAGCTGACACGCTATCCTCGTTGGCGTTGGACGTAGGCGAGGACGTCAGTCGGCGGAGCGACTGACCTACGCTACAACCCACTTAAGAACGCGATCATGTCCGCGACTTGCTGTTCGGAAAGATTTTCCTCCAGTCTGTGCTTTTTATCCACCAGCACCCCTCGTAGGCCATTCGCCCGACCGTCGTGGAACAGCTCCGGACCTCGCTGCGAAACCCCTCGAAGGCTCGGTGGATTGAATAACTTCTGTCTGTTCTCATCGACCAACCCGACATCATAAACATCGTGTGATGTGTACGACGAACCCGCATGGCAATCTGCACAGCCACGTGTTTCAAACAACTTATGGCCACGGGAAACCGCCGCACCCGACTTCAAACCGCGAGCCTCGGAAAGCGAAACGACCTGAGGAAGTGCCTCCATATAAGCTGCTATCTGATCGACCTCGTCGTCATCAAGTTTGCGATAGCTGTGCATGGTCTTGCGAATCGAGGAAACGATCTGCCCCTTGAGCTGCTCTTCGTGACCGAGCCATGTGTAAGGTGCCGTGCCTTTGATTCCGAGCAAACTTGGTACTCGCTTGGGCGCACCATAACTGCGGTCGCCGAAGTTGTCTGATAATTGGCCATTGGTGTGACCATCAACATGGCACGACGCACAAGTTAACCACCGATCGTGAGAAAGTGTCGCACTATGAAACAGCTGCTCTCCCAACTCTGGTTCGGTCAAGGTTCGCATTGACCCTTGCGAAATAACACTAGCTACTGTAACTCCCGCAACGTCCACTACACTTATCGTATCATCGAACTTGTTCGCAACGTAAACAAACTGGCCGTTTGAAGACCAAGTAACGGCAGATGGATAGCGGCCAACTGGCACATACTGATACGTGTAAGCATCTGTACGCCCCAGTGCCAACATGTCCGTTCCGCCGACGGAAACCGCGACTCTTCCCGTTTCAGCATGAACCGACATAGCGGTCGGCTCCGCCGATCCATTTCCAGGAACTCCAACCGGATTAACTCGCCCACCGACGTAGATTCGATCGCCGCGCTCCTTCATAAGCAAATCGATTTCGATTAGCCGAACATCATTGGCCATCAAAACGCCCCAATGAATCTCGTTTTGATCGGTCCTCGAAAACTCATTCAACATTGCATGCAGAGTGACGAGGTCTTTTCCATGAAGGGCCAGTCCTCGAATCGAAGTCCCAAAAAAATCATGACTTATCAGTATGCGACCATCGCTCTGGTCCAATACCAGCAATTCTCTGCCAAAACTATCCGCCACGGCCAAGCCACGGCCATCGCCCAAATAAGTCATCATCCTTGGAGCAATCGGAACATCCCAAACATGATCGGGCATAATGGCTTCATTCGATGTCGAATTGGTTTCACCTTCTCCTGACCAAATCTTTAGCTCGTCCGCCAAGTTGATCACATCAATACGCCTCGACCACAAACAAGCAACGAATAGCCTTTGAGTTTGCGGATCCCAATAGAGTTTGACGGGCGAATGTGAGTTGGGAATCTTGGCTACTCTCTGTAGCGTTTTGCCGGACCACTTAAGAATGTGCGTTTGATTCGATTTCGTTGAACACGACGCAATCCAATCGCCACCAAGACTTGCCAACGAATCGAGAGACGCATCCAACTTGATGCAAGCAATTTTCTGGTTCGTTTGAGTATCGTAAACCTCCAATTCCCCTGACCCAGAACACGCCACGAGTAAATGTTCGTTAGTTGCGTCCAAAAGCAAATCGGTAGGCTGACGATATTTGGCTTCCTTGGCTTCGGTCTCAGCCAGAACTAGCCCAGTTGCAACGATCGTCCAACAGAAAAGTGTCGTGATCCAAAAAATTGTCAGTCCTCTCATGTCGTTTATCAAGATCCAATCTCCTTATTGCTTACCAACCGCTCTGCGGAATTGCTCAAACCCGGTCCTCACGGATTCAGGGGGACGCACTCGAGAGCCTTCTTCAAGGAATCCTTTCAACTCATCATCCCGATCTAATACGTTTTGTTCTTTGCCATTGAACAAGCGTTTGCCGAGCGTCCTCAAAGCCGCATCTAACTCTCGTTTCTTGTTCGGATCCGTCTTTGCAAATTCCTTGGCTTGGGTCCATCGATCCAGAAACTTCTTCATGTCGTCTTCTGTCCACTTCAGCCGTTTTAGCAACTCAGGGTCTGGTTGATCCTTTTGCTGCTTCAAATAGTCTAAAGCCAAATCGGTGACCTTGTCGGCGTATTCTTTGTTCGCAGGGTCTGCACGATTTTCTACGTTGTTGTCTGTTCCTTTGCTAGCGCTAGTAGAACTTGAGGAACCTTGTTTATTAGGTCCCTGCGAAGGAGTACCGGTTTTGTCACCAGCTTGCTTTTCACCGGATGGCTTGTCACCGGATGGCTTCTCACCGGATTGCTTCTCACCGGATTGCTTCTCGCCGGATTGCTTCTCGCCAGATTGCTTCTCACCAGGCTTTTCACCAGATTGCTTTTCACCAGATTGCTTCTCACCAGATTGCTTCTCACCAGATTGCTTCTCGCTAGATTGCTTCTCACCGGATTGCTTCTCGCCGGATTGCTTCTCACCAGTTTGCTTCTCGCCAGATTGTTTCTCACCGGATTGCTTCTCGCCGGATTGCTTCTCGCCAGATTGCTTCTCACCAGCTTGCTTCTCACCGGATGGCTTCTCACCGGATTGCTTCTCACCGG
>JAYTVM010000012.1:0-2718 GCA_043743995.1 Pirellula sp.
TACAGCCTGCGTGAAGCCCATGTTCGTTTCGTACAATCCACAGGAACCTGCTGACCGGAGAGCCGTATGCGGGAGAACCGCCTGTACGGTTCGGAGGGAGGGGAGCCGCAACTCAATGCGGCTTTCCTACCCCTATCTATAAATGGTGGCGTGAGACTAACAGTGAATCGGCGACATGCTGCTCACAATCACTTTCGAAGTACCTTGACAGCGTGGCCGACGGATTCCACAAATCGACTTACTTCGTCCGGTGTGTTGTACAAGTAGAAACTCGCGCGGCAAGTAACCGAGACACCTAATCGACTATGCAACGGCATCGCACAGTGATGCCCAACCCGTATAGCGCTTCCGCGGCCATCCAGGACACGAGTGATCTCCTCACCGTGAATTCCTTCCACCGTAAACGCAACCACTCCGCTCTTCAATTCAAGTGGCGGCGAAAAGAGTCGCAGGCCATCGATTTTATTTAGTCCTGCCATGGCTTGACCAGCTAACATTCGCTCGTGTTCCATCAACCGTTCATGGCCAATCGATTCCAAATACTCGATCGCGGGCTTCATCGAGATGATCTCAGCAATCGCCGGCGTACCTGCTTCGAATTTGTGAGGCAAATCAGCCAATGAAAAACCGTCGAACGTGACCGACTTGATCATGCTCCCACCACCTTGCCAAGCCGGCATGCTTTCAAGGATGGATCGCTTTCCGTAGCAAACACCAACACCTGTCGAAGCAAGCATTTTGTGGCCACTGAAAACCACAAAGTCGGCATCCCAGTCTCGAACGTTGATCGCACCATGTGGAGTCGCTTGGGCCGCATCGACAACAACCGTTGCCCCAACTCCGTGGGCCAACTGAACAAGCTGTTTCACCGGATTAATGGTCCCGAGTACGTTGGAAACAGCAGTAAACGACACCAACTTCGTTCGGGGTGAGAGCATCTTTTCGAACTGATCGATATCCAACGTGTAGTCGGATCGAATAGGCACCCAACGAATCTTGCAGCCCTTGCGCTGGCAAAGTTGTTGCCAAGGGACAATATTCGAATGATGTTCCATTTCAGTCAGAATGACTTCGTCTTCTGGACCTACGTTGGCATCGCCCCAAGCCTGGGCGATGAGATTGATCGAAGCCGTCGCGCCGGCAGTGAAAATCACTTCTTCTGTTTTGGCGGCATGGATAAACAGTCGCACTGACTCCCGGCTGGCTTCGATTTTTTCCGTTGAACGAACAGCCCATTCGTGTCCCGATCGATGGACGTTTCCATAGCACTCAGAAAACAGGTTCGACATGGAATCGATCACTGTCTGTGGCCGTTGCGATGAAGCGGCATTGTCCAAATAAGCGACGGCCACTCCTTCCCGATTTTTTTGCCGAAGGATCGGAAAATCGGCTCGAATCTGTTCGATTCTCGCTTCAAGCGGACCAAGGTCGTTGTCAGGACGGATACTCTTGGAAGCCGCCTCGGGTGAAGTTGGCCCGGGCGAAACTGGCCCGGCTGACGCTGGCCCGACTGACTCCGACATGGAATCCGCGTAAAGCCGAATCCGTTTGATCATCGAATGCAATCCATTGCTTCGAAGTGGCGAAAGAAACGATCTTAATTGCAGCTTGTCCAACACCTGTTCGATAGGAACTTTAGCGATCTCGCTAGGAGTTTTTCCCGAATAGGCAGACATCAAAATGGCTACCAAACCACGTACCATCGGTGCATCGCTAGACGCCAAGAATTGGAATACCTCGCCATTCCAATTAGGCACGATCCACACCATGCTTTGACAACCCATGACCCTGAACTCTTCCACGCAATACTCTTCGGGGAATGGAGGAAGGGATTGCCCTAGTTCGATCAAAAACTGGATGCGTTCTTCGGACGTCTCCAAATCGTTCAGTTCTTCTTGAAGTTCTGTAAGGTCTGGATAAATGATCTGGGTGTCCATACTTAAAAAATTCCGAGTTGGTCTCGGGCGTCTTCTGTCATTCGGTCCTGTGTCCATGGCGGATCCATAACTACCTTGATGTCAACCGCACCGACCCCTTCGATTGCTTCGATAACTTGGCGACTGTTGGCGACTAGCTGAGGCCCCGCCGGACACATGGGACTGGTCAAGGTCATCTCGATGTTGACGTTCTCTTTGTTTTCTTCGCTAGGTTGAATGTCGACGACATAGATCAACCCAAGGTCAACAATGTTCACGAAAAGTTCTGGGTCAATAACCTGTTTAAGTTGTTCGCGGACGTGATCTTCAGTGATTGGCATTCTAATTATCTTTCAATAGAACAAGTACATCTTCATTTTCAATTCGTACTTCATGCGACAACGTTGCCTCCGTGGCTGGCATGCAAATCGCATCACCAGTCCTCACGTCAAACTTAGCGCCGTGCCTGGGACATACCAGACAGTTGCCATCCAACTCCCCGTCACCGAGGGTGCCGCCGTCATGCGTGCAAAGGTCTTCCACGCAATAGATCTTACCATCATCCAACACCACTAAGACGACAAATCTGTCGCTAACTTCGATGGCTTTGGCAAGATTCGGTTTCAATTCGCTAAGCTTGCAAGCGAATTCAAACTTGTTCGTTTTTGTACCGGAACTCATTTTTAAGAATTTGTCCTTCTCGTGCGTCGATCACAACATGGGCCGCAAACCGTGGGCTAGCGCCCTTCGGCTAATCAGCCGGAACGCGCTAGCGTCCGGTTCAGCCCGACTTATGATCGAG
>JAYTVM010000013.1:0-35186 GCA_043743995.1 Pirellula sp.
ATCCGAAGAAAGTACCCATCACGCTCCGCGTGATGTTGCCTCAGAAACCAATGGTTTTTGAACTGCGAAAATCACGCGGAGCGTGATTGGTACTATAAAGTCACAGCCTCTCTGGGGCTGAACGCCAACCAAGAGTTCCGATGCGGTAACGACGGAGATGTGCCCAGGCTGCTCCAATTCTGCTAGTTGGTTTTCAAGCAGCTTGCCTTGTCGTTCCAATTGTATGAAAACACCTGTATCAACTACAATTCCCATGAATCTGAAATTTCCGTGAAGATCGTCCGTGAAGATTCAATATCGTTTGCGAATGAGTCTGCATCCTCGCCTAGGGGAGGGAGCGAGCCCATAAAAGCGGCGATGTCCGGGCTCAAAATATCTGCTTTTTCACGGATGCAAAGTGCACGCAATTGCCCAACCAACCGGAAACGCGATTCAATCCGGACAATCGTCGCCAACGGATAGGCCCTTGCTATTGACTAAGCAAAAATACTTGCCAATTCAACGCACTGCGTCCAGTCGCAACCTAGATTTTTTCAATGCCTGACTCGCCAAGAACTTTTAGCGAACGAGGCAGATGGAATACAAAAAAGCTTAAGTTATCTGCACAAGGGGAAGGATCAATGGCTGGCACACAGTCGAACAAACATCGTCGTCGAGTACCTCGGCTCCGGTCAGGCATCGCTGTCGTTGAAACAGCAGTGACCCTGCCGCTGATCGTGCTTTTCGTCGTGGCGTTGATCCAGTTTGTCAACATGGTTTTCTTGCGTCAGAAGGTCACCTCCGCCTGCTATATCGGCATGCAACAATTATCGCAATTGGGCGCTACGGAATTTTCCGTTCGCAATGCAATCGATTCGATCCTGACGACGCGTGGCGTTACCGGCGCGACGATTGAGATTCTACCTGCTGGGGTCTTGGATACTGCCGCAATGGGTACGGAATTTTCGATTCGCGTCCGAGCGCCCTTTTCGACCAATCTGACAGGGCCAAGAATCATTCCCACTTCGGGGAACGTCGACGTTCAGCAGTTTATTTTTCGATAGAGGGATGAGGGAGCATCCAACGGGTGTGAGTCCCAAACAACTGACAACTGACAACTGAAAACTGAAAACTATGATTCCATCCACACGAAAAACCACTCAACTTGCAAATCGACGAACAGGTGCCGTTGCACCGTTGGTGGGCGTCCTGCTTCTAGTAATTTTGGTGGCTGGTGGCATTGCGATTGACCATGCTCGGCTTCGATTGACCAATTTGGAGCTGCGGGCTGCGGCGGACAATGTGGCTCGTTCTGTTTCGAATGAGTTGCTTCGGACAGATTCAACGGATGCGGCGATTACCAAAGGACTTGAGATTGCTGCAAAGTACAGAGTTGGGGGTGGAGCCTTTTCGCTCGCGAGTAGCGATATCAAATTCGGTAAATTCGACAAAGGTAAGTTCACGGCAGGCAAGAATCCACCGAACGCGGTTCGAGTCAACTCCAACCGCTCGAGTGGATCGTCAGCCGGTCCACTTAATATGATTTTCGGTGCGATTTTTGGAGTGAATGAGGCAAACATCGGGCAATTTGCAACCGCATCGTTCAAACTGGTTGACATTTGTTTTGTGCTGGATCGTTCCAGTTCTATGAAGCTAACGGTCGACAGTAATGCAGTCGGCCTGTCCCTTTCGGACCCTAGAGCTCCTGTGCCGCCGTATTCGGATAGTCGATGGAGGGCATTGGACACCGCCTTCGATATGTTTATCGACGAACTCAACAGCAATAATTTGGAGGAGCGAGTGGGGATTGTAAGCTTCGCTAGCGACTTTACGGCTTTCGGGGTTACCACTCCAGCGTCGAGGGTGGACATGGATCTAACCTCGAATTTGGCAAATGCGAAATCACAAATGAATAACATGTCGAATTCCGTTTGGAATGGGAATACCTACATCGAAGCTGGGATGAGACAGGGAATAGGCGTGCTGAACTACTCGTCAGGCGCCCGAATCAACGCGGAAAAGACGTTGATCGTTTTGACCGATGGTCGCCAGAATCAAGGTGAGGCTCGCCTGGCAGCAGCCGACGCGGTAACTGACAATATCACCATCCATACAATTACGTTCGGCGACTATGCTGACAAAACACTGATGGCAGAAATTGCAGTAACTGGGAGTGGTAAATATGCACACGCTGATGACGCCGCGGGCCTACAGAAAATTTTGCGAGACTTGGCTGTCACCCTGACTACGCTTGTCGAATAGTTTTCTTCGCGACTTTGACTAAGGCTACAAATCATGAAACAGCACAACAATCCAAATCGCCGAACCCTGCTTCATCGCGGCACGACCACGGTTGAGTTCTCCATCATCTTGCCAATGTTTTTTTTGGTGCTGATCGGTGGAATGCAAATCTTCCGATACACGGTCGTCGCGAACACAGTCGAAACCGCCGTGATTGAAGCGGCTCGACAGGGTATGATCAGTGGCAGAAGCGACTCCGCAATCGAGGCTGTGGCAAAGGATGTGTTGGACCGAGCCGGACTGTCAGGTTACTCGATCAACGTCAACCGACTCAACAAAGGAGCCAACTTAAATGTTCAAGCGCAGTTATCGCTTGCCGGAAACGGCTTCCTCGTTCCAACTTTCGGTTCTAGTTGGACGGTAAGTCGTTCTTGCACTCTCCGCTGCGAGTAATTGCCACCGTTTGCTCCGCGAAACGCAGACTATCTGCGGGCAACGCGATCGAATTCATGTTTGCCAGTGAGTTTCCATTCGCCTGTTTTGGTGTCTTTGGTTCTAGTGCCCGGGCCAGCATCACCATATTCCCCTGGAGGAAGCGGTTTTAACGAGGCTAAGTAGGAGGCCTTCGGTCGTCCGGTCGACCGCATCCAATCCATCACAAGTCGGCAGGGACTGCTTTGCTCTGGTGTTTGGACTCGATCGCCTTTCTGAATGACCAATTCGTGAGCGCCGGTCCAGCCGAACCAATTGTAACAAGCCGGATGGACTGGAATCCAATGCCCCTGCTGCTCATGATCCGTCAGATAAAACTCTGCCCAGTTATGGTTGGGGACCCATACCAAGCGAGCTGGGATTCCGGAAGCACGACAGAAGGCGACGAACAATGCGGACATCTCCTCGCAATCTCCAACCTTCTTCTGAATCGCCGTTAACACGCTCGTGTAAACGCCAATTTGCGGTCGAATCGTCGAGCGGATCCATTTCACAAACGCTTGCGCTTTTTCCCAAGGATGGTTCCGTCCTTCGGCGATTTGGCTTGCAAGTTTCCTCACGCCGGGAGCGTTGACTTGGATGCCTGGACTGTCTCCCAGGGCAGCTTTTCGGACATCCGCTGGCACAATTTGCTGGGACGGAAACTGCTCTTGTTCGAAGCCGTGATATTGTTTGAACAAGAGGATTTTGTAGTGCGCGATAGCCTTGACAACTTGCCCGGCTGCAATCTGAGGGGCGTGAAGAACGAGTTGACCTGCGCCGGGCGCCAGCTCGCGGATGAATGCATCGCAGTCGACTTTCTCGATCGTAACTTCCTGGATCTGTTGCTCTGGATGATTCATCGGAACGGGAGTGGCTGCCATGGCTTGGCATTTGTTATCGGCACCACGTAGCTCCATACCGATACTCACCTCAAACGATCGAGGCTCCAAGTATCCACGTCCTTCCTTGGGTGGCTCACGCCAGATCCATTTTCCATCACCCACCACGGGCTCAAAGCTCGAAACGGGTCCCAATTGATAGCTGGTTCGTTCCCAAGACTGGCCCCAAAAGAAACTGCTGGTTGCAATAACACCGCTTGCGGCCAGAGCAGAGCTAGTCAAGAATTGTCGTCGATGCATGGTTTTCACTTTAACCGTTAGAGCATGTACAGAACGAAAACGATCGATTGGCACAAACGACCGACGTATCGTAACAGTTTTCTTGTGGGTTCACGTAAAAAATTTTCATTCCAGCCTGAATGGGTGGGTGCCATTGGGACTGCGACTATTTGTCTCATTGTTTCATTGGCAACAAAAATGCCAATATAACGGTTACTCGGATGTCGAAAGAACTCCACTCATGGAAAGTATCTTTGTCGAAGCTACCTTCCACCAAGTCGGGGTAGCTAGTAAACTTTGTGCAAAATCCTCGAAAGCACGCCGCGTGGCGTGGCAATTGCCAGAAAGAAAAGACTCTTTAATCCATCATGCAACGATTTTTGTTCCCACGTTGGACGAACAAATTCTTGGCTTTGCTAGGAGTTTTGGCTGTTACCGGCGGCGCTTACGCCGGCGTCCTGTTCTTAGGTGCTACCAGCCCGGTAACGCTCAATACCGGTTATCGTCCTGAGCAACCAGTGCCGTTCAGCCATGCGTTGCACGCAGGCGAACTGAAGATGGATTGCCGGTATTGTCATAATTCTGTTGACAAATCCGCTCATTCTGCCATTCCGCCAACGCAAACTTGCATAAATTGTCACAGCCCAAAGACATCCGCTAAGTCCCCAACAGGTGGAGCGCCGGCGTTGTCGGCGGTGCACTCAGACAGCAAAAAACTCAAGCCGATTCACGATAGTTGGCGAACGGGTGAATCCGTAGACTGGGTTCGGGTCCACCGTCTGCCTGACTTTGTTTACTTTAACCACTCAGCTCACGTAAATCGTGGCGTTTCGTGCGTGACTTGCCACGGTCGAGTCGATCAGATGGAAATCGTTTACCAAGCCAAAGATCAATCGATGACTTGGTGTATTGATTGCCATCGACACCCAGAACCACATCTTCGACCTGTCGAAGAAATTACGAATCTTGCCTGGTCCGCTGGAACGGAAGCTGAGCAGCTCGAGTTGGGCACTAAGCTAAAAGCAGAGAAAAACATCAATCCTCAAGCCAATTGTGCGGTCTGCCACCGATGAGTCAATCTGGTATCGATCACCAAAAGCGTTACTTCCGCAGCCTAGACGAATTGCAGCAGACTCCCGAGTTTGAGCAATTCCTGTCGAGAGAGTTTCCTCAGGCCGCGTCCGAATTCCCTGAGGGGGTTTCGAGGCGTCGTTGGCTACAGGTCATGGGTGCCTCCCTGGCTTTGGGAGGGGTTGCGGGTTGCCGCTATAATCGCGAAGAAATTGCTGCATTCGTTGTCCGTCCTGAGGGGCGGGTCGAAGGCGTGACGCAGCAATTTGCCACCAATTTTGAGTGGGCTGGCCGTGTTGTCCATGCGCTGGTTACCAGTCGAGAGGGTCGCCCTGCAAAGGTCGACGGAAACGCGGATCACCCCGCTTATGCGAATAGCCAGCCATCGGACTACGCGGAAAATAAAAAGATGCGTTCGGCCGGGGCCGATGCGTTTACTCAAGCTTCTATCCTATCGCTCTACGATCAGGATCGAATCCCTGGTGTCCTTAATCGTGTCGCCGGTAGCAAAGCTCCAGAACGATACGTCAAGGCTGACAAGAAGGCGGATCCGGACGATCATAAAAATTCGTTGAAGAGCTGGGAAGTCTTCGGCGAATATGTTGCCAATCAACGAGTGAAGCTGGCGGCTTCGGAAGGCGAGGGGCTGGCTGTCCTTTATGAACCGAGTCGAAGTCCATCGGTTCGGCGAATGCTTGCGGAAGTCGTCAAGAAGTATCCAAAGGCAATTTTGGTTCGCTACGAATCGGTGTTTTCTGGCAATGTCGGTAAGTCGATCGATGCCGCTGGGGCTGGTAAAGCGTCCATGGTCTTCGACTTGGATCAAGCCAAGGTGATTGTTTCTTTGGATGCAGATTTGCTAGGGGCTGACCCGAACGCGTCGCATTACGCTCGTCAGTTTGCAAATCATCGTTCGCCGGTTGAGGCCGGTGATAGCCGCATGAATCGTTTGTACTGCGTCGAGTCGCAGTATTCGGTCACGGGTTCCGCCGCGGATTTCAGGCTGGCCATGCAGTCTTCGCAGGTGCCTGTGCTGATTCGCAAGATCGAAGAAGCCATCGATGCTGGGGTCATTGTCGCGGATAAACAGGAAGAAATTCCGTACAACAAACTGGAGGGTGCAGACCGCGTTAAACGAATAGTTGAGTGCGTCGCGAGCGACCTCCTGGCCAACAAGGGGGTGGGTGTCCTAGCGGTGGGCAGTCATCATGCTTTAGCTGTTCAGTTGGCGGCGATTCGGATCAATGCCAAGCTGGGCAATATTGGCAAGACAGTCAATCTGTACGAGGTCAGCGATGAGCTGGCTGGTGTTTCCTCGATCAAGTTGGATGACTTCGTTAAGCGAGCCAAAGACTTTAAGTCTCTTTGGATTTTGCCGCCAAACCCTGTCTTTACAGTTTCGGGCGACGTTAAACTTGCAGACGCAATCAAGTCCATTGGCGATGTGGTTTATCTGTCGAATTATGATGATGAGACCGCCGAGTTTTGCACCTGGACGGTTCCGTCCACCCATCCGCTCGAGGTATGGGGAGACGTTCAGGCGGCGGATGGCGTTCTGAGCATCGGTCAGCCAATGATTTCGCCTTTGCTCGTCGGGAGCAAGTCGGTTATCGAGTTTTTGGCGATCATGCTGAACCTGCCCGAAGCGGACGGTCAAAAGATCGTAATGGAAACTGCCAGCCAATTGCTTGGAGTCCCAATCAGCGAACGAGCATGGAAAGAAGCGTTGCATATCGGATTCGTTGCAGGCACTGCAGCAAAGAAATTCTCCGGCGAGCTCAAGACAGACGGCAAGTCGATCAGTGGCGGCAACATTTCGATTAGCCCTTATGCCTTGCCAGACGGTGAGATCCAGTTGGGCTTTGATGCGAACAACCTTGAGGTTGTTTTGCGTCCCAGCGATTCTGTTTATGATGGACGGTTAGGAAACAATGGTTGGTTGCAAGAACTTCCGCAGCCTATCACTAAACTGACGTGGGACAATGCGGCGGTTTGCAGCATTGGAACCGCCAATTTGCTGAAGCTAAAGCAAGGCGAATTGGTTGCGCTTCGCATGGGCGATTCGAAAGTCGAGCTACCTGTTTTCGTCATTCCGGGCCATGCGGAAGGTTCGTTCACCGTCAATCTCGGTTACGGTCGCAGCAAAGCCAAAGGTGGAGTTGTTGCAGGCGCTGTCGGCACTAATCTGGCATCCTTCCGTCGATGGAATCAAGCAGCTATCTACACCGGAGTCGAAGCGATAGGTACGAGTGTGCCCTACCGGCTGGCGACCACGCAAGACCACTTCGCGCTCGACGAAATGGGAATGAGTGAACAGGCCAAGCGGTCGCCGCAGTTGATACGCGAAGGGACGCTCGATGAGTTCAAAAAGGACGCAAGTTTCACGCGCCGAACCGTAGAAAAGCATTTCGACAATGAGTCCCTTTGGCAAGAGCCTAAGGTCGACTCGAACCACAAGTGGGGCATGACGATCGATCTGAACAAGTGCACGGGTTGCAACGCCTGCGTTGTAGCTTGTCAGGCCGAAAACAATGTCCCAATCGTTGGTAAAGAACAAGTCATTCGTGGCCGTGAAATGCATTGGCTCCGAATCGATCGCTACTTCCAATGCGATCAAGTTGCCATGTCCGAAGCGCACCTGACCTTCAAGGATCCTATCGACGCCAAGATCGTCACGCAGCCGATGGCCTGTGCTCACTGCGAAACGGCACCGTGCGAAGAGGTCTGTCCAGTGGCTGCGACAGTGCACACCGAAGAGGGTATCAACGCCATGGCTTACAATCGCTGTATCGGCACTCGATATTGCGGTAACAATTGTCCGTACAAAGTTCGGCGTTTCAATTACTTTAATTACAACACTGAGTACGGATACTTCTACGGTTGGCAAGACAATCGAGAGCAAGCTTCGCAGAAACTCCAATCGATGGTGCTCAATCCAGAAGTCACCGTCCGCGGTCGTGGAGTAATGGAAAAGTGCACGTATTGCATTCAACGCGTCCAAAACGGAAAGATCCAGTCGAGGACCAAGGGGGACGGTAAAGTCCATGATGGGGACATTCGGTCCGCATGCCAGGAAGCTTGTCCAAGCCATGCGATCGTCTTCGGTGACTTGAATGACAAGACCAGCCGAGTTTACCAGTCTCAAAACGACCCGAGGGCCTATGCGGTTCTCGATGAGCTGAACATCAAGCCTCGCACGCTATACTTGTCGCGAATCCGCAACGTGCCCAAGCGACTTGAAACTGCAATTCAAACGACACCCATTCGCCCCGGCCACGGGGATGACCACTCACATGAATCAGGTGACCATGGCCACCATAGCTAGTACTTTCAATCCTCGAGAAATCGACAATACCGACGATATCCCAGGTCGTCGTGCGCCCTTGATCACGGGCGACCAATCGTACAACTCGATCACGGAGATGGTGTGCCGAGTCGCGGAAAATCCACAGCCGATGGTATGGTATATCGCATTTGGGTTTTCGTCATTGACCGCCGTCATGTTCCTTTCGTTGATCGGATTCTTGATCCTCAAGGGCGTTGGCATTTGGGGGAACATGAACCCTGTTTTCTGGGCCTGGCCAATCGTGAACTTCGTGTTCTGGGTCGGTATCGCCCACGCGGGCACTTTGATTTCAGCTATTTTGTTTCTGTTTAGGCAAAACTGGCGTACGAGCATCAATCGCGCTTCGGAAGCCATGACCATTTTTGCTGTGGTTTGCGCTGGAATTTATCCAGGGATCCACGTTGGGCGAGCTTGGCTAGCCTTCTGGCTCTTGCCTTATCCGAGTCTGAATCTTTGGATGTGGCCACAATTTCGAAGTCCATTGCTATGGGACGTCTTTGCGGTCGGTACGTACGCATCGGTTTCGCTAGTGTTTTGGTACATGGGCATGATTCCTGACCTAGCGACTTACCGGGATCGCAGCAAGTCACCTCTGCGACGAATGATCTATGGGATTCTGTGCCTAGGCTGGACTGGTTCTTCTCGGCATTGGTTGCGCTATGAAAAGGCTTATACCTTGCTGGCAGCCTTTGCAGCCCCACTGGTTTTGTCGGTGCACACGGTGGTTAGTTTCGACTTCGCAGTTTCTCAGGTTGCTGGATGGCACACCACCATTTTCCCGCCTTATTTCGTGGCTGGGGCGATCTTCAGCGGTTTCGCAATGGTGGTGACGTTACTGGTGCCGTTTCGCACCCTCTATAAGCTTGAAAATTTGATAACGCTTCGCCATTTGGACAACATGAACAAGATCATTTTGGCGACCGGATCATTGGTGGGGTTGGCATATGCCACCGAGTTCTTTATGGCTTGGTACAGTCAAAACCCTTACGAGTACTTTACGTTTTTCAATCGAGCCTTTGGACCCTATTGGTGGGCATATTGGACGATGGTGACGTGCAACGTAATATCGCCACAGTTGTTTTGGTTTAGGAGGCTGCGAACGTCGCCTTACGCAATGTTCGTCATCTCGATCTTTGTCAATATAGGCATGTGGTTCGAGCGGTTCGTGATCACCATCACTTCGCTTAGTCGCGACTTTTTGCCAAGTTCGTGGGGGTACTTTAGGCCTACCATGTTTGACGGCTTAATGTTCTTCGGGAGTTTTGGCATCTTTATTTCCTTGTTTTTGTTGTTCTGCAGGTTCTTACCTACGATTGCCATGTCGGAAGTCAAAGGCATTTTGTCGATCACCAAACACGCAGCCCATGCGCATGATGGAGCGCATGCTAACGAGCATTAGGAAACCTCTCGATAATAGAATACGACTCTTCGGCGGCCGACTGGCAGCCGTAACCAATACCAAGAAACAACATCGCTAATCGATACCAACCATGAGTGAGCAGAAGCCACGTAAATCCGCCGAAAAGAAGATGCCTAAGGCCTTTGGCTGGATGGCTGAGTACCAGGATGAGGACAGTCTCTTGGTTGCCGCCCGCAAGGTGCGAGATTCTGGTTACACCAAGACCGATGCGTTTACGCCATTTCCTGTTCATGGCATCGACGAAGCGTTAGGAATCAAGCCAACGATCCTTCCATTCATTGTGTTGTGCGCGGGCTTTACAGGTTTGGGAACAGCCCTCTTGATGCAATGGTGGATGAACGGCGTCGATTACAAATACATCATTTCCGGAAAGCCGTTTGGAATCACCCCCGCGTCCATTCCGGTTGCTTTTGAACTGACGGTCTTGTTTTCGGCATTCACAGCATTTCTCGCAATGATCGCCCTTAACAAACTCCCGAAGTTCAGCAATCCGATTTTTACGAATCCACGTTTTGATCGAGCAACCAACGATCGGTTCTTTTTGTATGTGGAAGCCACCGACAAGTACTACAACCGAGATTCTGTAAAAGAATTGCTAGGTGGAACGCACCCGGATTCTCTCGACGAAGTGCTTGAGGATACAACCCCAAGCACGTTGCCTCGACCAATCCTCTTAGGCCTGCTGTTGATTGTCGTGGCGGGACTGATACCAGCTATGATCATTTTGAACATGCGAGCGGGTTATAGTACGGCACCTCGGTTTCACGTCTTCTTTGACATGGATTTTCAGCCAAAAAAGAAGGCTCAACAACCGACGACCATTTTCGCCGACAGTCGTATCATGCGACCTCAAGTCAAGGGAACGATTGCACGCGGACAACTGGAGGAACAAGATCCTTTCTATTTGGGTTACGATCCTTCGAAAATGACGATGTTGGAAAAATCTACCGGCGTCATGTTGGTTTCTGCTCAAACTCCATCGGATGGCAAAGCACCAGTTGATGCCACCAAGACTCCTGACGCAAAGCAAACAACGTCAGCCCCAACCGTCGCGTCCGAGGCTCCAAAATTACCATGGATCGACAAGCTTCCCATCGAAGCTAACCAAGAGAGCATGAAATTGGGTAAGCTGAAGTTCGAGACGTATTGCTCAGCCTGTCATGGTTATGCGGGAAATGGTGATGGGTTGGTGCACAAGCGTGCGGATTCTTTGGCTCAAGGCTATTGGTTGCCGCCGACATCTATGCATATCGATAGGGTACGTATTCAACCGGTTGGACAGATTTTCAATACCATTACCAAGGGGCAAGGCAAGATGGCCTCTTACGCGACTTCGCTGACCCCCAAAGAGCGATGGTCCATCGTTCTGTATATTCGAGCCCTGCAAAGGTCTCGCAACGCGAACTTAGACGACGTTCCGGCTGAATTTATCTCTACGCTGGACGAAGAGCCAAAATCGGCAAGTCCAAAAACTGTATCGACAAAGTAGCAATAGTCTTATGGATTATAGCTCCCAACGATTGAACTAGACCATCGGTATCCCGCAGTCGCGACAAAGTGAAATGAACCTGAACTACGACAAAGCCTCAATCGAAATTCCCGAATCCTGGCGGACAAAGGCACCGATCCTTTTTTCGGTTGGACTGATTCTTGTAGTCGTAGGAATGGCTTGCAGTTTTCTTGCGCCTTCGACCGGTGGGGACTACGCTCCAGCACTTCGGTACCTTACGCACTCGTATTTGGCAAACTTCGTCTACGTTTTTTCGTTCACGTTGGGTGCATTGTTCTTCATCCTCGTGCAGTTTCTGACGCGGGCTGGTTGGAGCACGTCTATCCGAAGGATAGCGGAAATCCTCATGACGATGATTCCCTACCTAGCGATCCTCTTTGTGCCTGTCCTGGTTATGCTTTTTTGGGGTAGTTCCGCCTTGTATGGTTGGAATGCGAGTGCGAAAGATATGGAAAACAGTGTAGTCGCAGCCAAGGCGTCTTTTTTCCTAACCAAAGAGTTCTTTACTTTACGGACCGTTGCATATTTCACATTTTGGATCCTGGCGGGAAGCTGGTTTTTCCGGCTTAGTCGTCAGCAGGATGAATCGGGTGACACCGAATTGTCGTTGATCCGTCAAAAGTGGGCTGGTCCGCTGATCATGATTTTTGCGTTATCAATAAGCTTTGCGGCATTCGATTGGTTGATGAGCATCGATGCGGATTGGTACAGCACCATTTTCGGTGTCTATTTGTTTTCCGGTAGCATGATGGGTTTTTTCGCAATGATGATCGTTATCAGCATGCTGTTGCAGAATGCTGGCAAAGTGCAAAAGCTCATCACGGTTGAACATTTTCACGATATGGGCAAATTCCTTTTTGGGTTCGTCATGTTTTGGTCCTATATTGCATTCTCGCAATTGGTGCTGATTTGGTATGCGAATATTCCAGAGGAGACGAATTGGTACCGTGTCCGGCTGGAGGGGAATTGGAGTTTATTTTCCTACGGATTAATTCCTGTGCACTTCGTAATTCCGTTTTTGTTCCTGATGAGTCGCCACATTCGCAGAAGCCGCCCACTTTTGCTCGCGGGAGCCATTTGGGTCCTTTTTGCACATTGGTATGACATGACGTTTTTGGTCATGCCTAATGCCGGTTCGGCAGAGTTTTTCCCGTTGTTTGGGCATTTCCTCGGGGGCTTAGGGATGTTGTGCATTTTCGCAACCATGTTTGTTCAGCGAGCATCGGGTGTGCCCTTGGTTGCGATGCGAGATCCTAGATTGCCCGAAGCGATGTCCTATGCCAACCCAATCCTTTAATAACCATAAATTTCCAAGCGTTTCCATAAAAACCAAAAATCATGGCACGATACGACGATTTGAATACCAAAGGGATCGCTTATGCAGCAGTGCTGAGCATCGTTATCCTGGTTGTTGTTCTGCAAGGCACACAAGCCCTCTGTTATTACATGATCAATAGCGCAGATGCTCTCAAGGAGATGAAAAAATCCGACTCTGCTCGCGATGCAAAGAGTGAACAATTGGCCTCGCTTAGCGGTTTCAAGCGTGTGGACGTGTTGGACGAATCCGCCCCAACTCCGAAGAAGGGTGAAGACCCCGCGATGCGTAAAGCCATTCGAATTCCGGTGGAAGAAGCTCAGAAAATTATTCTTAAGGAATTGGCGACGGCTCCAGCACCCGCCCCAGGGACGTAAGCAGTAAAGCGTAAACGCGGAATCGTCAGCGTTTTGATCACTATGAACATTACCCATTTGCAAGCTTTTCAAAGATTCTTAGCGGCGATGTTGAGCGTCACTGCGGTTTCGTTTGCAATTGCGGCAGACGACAAACTGCCGGAGCGTTTAAATGGCGTTTCGATTGAGGAAAAGCTCGACGCTGACATTCCGCGGGACATCTCGTTCACGGATGACCACGGGAATGAGACGAATTTCCAGGAATTACTAAAGGATGGCGTCCCAATTATTCTCTCGCTCAATTACAGCGACTGCCCCGGCCTGTGCGTTGCCCAATTGAATGGATTATCGAAGGGTATCAATGAACTTGGCGCGTTGGGGCTCGGCAAAGATTTCAAGATGGTTTCGCTCAGCATCAATCCCCGCGAGGGTCGAGAACGAGCAGAAGCAACCAAAAAGAAGTACACAGATGCCTTAGCCTCCCATCACAAACCAGAGGGTTGGGTTTTTCTGGTGGGATCGGAAGGAAATATTCAGAAAGTGACTCAAACTGTCGGCTTCAATTACACCTACGATTCGAAAAACAATCGCTACAACCATGCGGCAGCGGCGATCTTGATTTCGCCCAAGGGTCGGATTACTCGCTACCTGTACGAGGTCGGATTTACGCCTGAAACCCTTAAAATGGCCTTGGTCGAGGCGGGGGAGGGTAAAATTGGCTCGTCCTTAGATAAGTTCGTCCTTTGGTGTTACCACTACGACGCAAATGAGAATCGATATTCAGCAAATGCACGCACGATTTTGTCGGTAACGGCTGGCTTTTTCGTAGCGATTGGGATTGCGGCTTCCCTCCCCTTTTGGATGTCTTGGAAACGCAGGGGTGAGACGAATCACCACGCCGCAGACTATCAACCTAAGATTACAATCAAAGATTCAATTTCACCGGTCAATTAATCCATGATATCAGCCCTATTCGCAGACATTAACAAGTCGTTTTGGTTTCCAGAGCAGGCGTCTACGTTTGCCAAACAAATCGACTTCATGTACGACGCGATCCTTTGGATCAGCATCATCTTTTTCGTTCCTATTGTGATCGCCATGATCTACTTCATGGTCAAGTATCGCGAACGACCAGGATACCGTGGCTCCACCGAAGCCTTGCACAATACAACTTTGGAAATCACTTGGTCCGTTGTGCCGACTTTTATCGTCGTCTGGATATTCTGGGAAGGTACCGTTGGGTATTTGAATATGCAGACATTGCCCCCAGACACCGAGGATATTAAGGTTACGGCCAAGAAATGGAATTGGAATTTCAAGTACAAAAATGGGGCGGAGAATCCTGAGCTGCACTTGCCGGTTGGTCGCGACGTGAAGATCATCATGCGTTCCGACGATGTTCTGCACAGCTTCTTCATTCCTGCATTTCGAGTCAAGCGGGACGTGGTGCCGGGTCGGTATACCTACATGTGGTTTCAACCGACAGTCGAAGGTACCTTCGATCTATTTTGCAGCGAATATTGTGGTGACAACCATAGTCGCATGAATGCCAAAGTTTTTGTACACGACGATGAGGGCTATGCAAAATTCCTGACGGAAGCCATCAAGGAACCAGATGACATCGTCGAGCGTGGCAAGTGGTTGTACGAACGAAAAGCCTGTAAGGGCTGCCATTACGCAGGAACTGAGGGTGCCCAAGGGCCTGGTCCATCCTACAATGGTTCTTGGGGCAAACCCGTTCCCCTCGCGGCAGGTGGAGAGCGATTGTTCGACGAAAACTACGTGAGCGATTCGATTTTGAATCCAATCCTTCAAGCGAGAAAAGGCTACGAGACGGCAGCTGCGATGCCTTCCTACAAAGGGCAGTTGAAAGAGGAACAAATAGATGCGATTGCCGCTTACATAAAATCATTACAAAGTGCCTCGCCACCCAAGAAGTAGGGTACAGGTCGAGTCAATTCAAACCAAATTTATCGGATAGGACAATTTTTATTATGAGTGTTGTTACCAAACCAGTAACGATGCCAGCTCCGAGCAAGGAGGCCGGCACGGAAGACAATTACCTGACTCATTCGTCTGGTTTTTTGAGTTGGGCGTTAACGCTCGACCACAAACGAATCGGTGTAATGTATCTGGCGTGCATCATGTCCGCATTTGCACTTGGCGGATGTTTGGCTTTAATGATCCGCTTGCACCTTTGGAATCCGAATCTAGATCCTTCCCAAGCCTGGCTGACCAACAAGCAGTACAACCAAGTCTTTACGCTCCATGGAGCGGTCATGGTTTTCCTGTTTATCATCCCGAGCATTCCTGCTGCACTTGGCAACTTTCTCCTGCCGATCATGTTGGGGAGCAAGGACGTGGCCTTTCCCCGTCTGAATTTGGGAAGCTTTTATCTTTGGGTGTGCGGTGCCTGTTTTTTCCTGTTTTCAATCTTTGCTACAGGCTTGGATACGGGTTGGACATTTTACACCCCGTACAGCATTGAATCCCAGGGGCCGATCGTGGCCGCGACGATGGGTGTGTTTGTTCTTGGATTCAGCTCCATCTTTACGGGTTTGAACTTCATCGTGACGATCAATACGATGCGTCCGCCCGGCATGACTTGGTTTCGCATGCCATTGTTTTTGTGGGCGGTATATTCCACCTCGATTATTCAGGTGCTCGCGACGCCCGTGCTTGGAATCACCATGTTGCTTCTAGCGGCAGAACGCATTCTTGGGATCGGTATTTTCGATGCCAAGCTCAATGGAGATCCGGTTGCATTCCAGCACTTCTTTTGGTTCTATTCGCACCCCGCCGTTTACATCATGATTTTGCCTGCGATGGGAATCATCAGCGAGCTGATGAGTGTGCATAGCCACAAAGGCATTTTCGGATATCGAATGATTGCTTACAGCTCCGTAGCTATCGCTCTGTTCGGATTCCTTGTGTGGGGTCACCACATGTTTACCGCTGGCATGGCTGACGTAACTGCGATTGTGTTCAGTGCCTTGACCTTTACGGTTTCGATTCCGTCGGCCATCAAGGTTTTCAATTGGGTGGGCACGATGTACAAAGGTACCGTGTCGCTGAACACGCCGATGCTGTACGCATTGTCGTTCATCTTCTTGTTCACGATTGGTGGGTTGACGGGCCTGTTCTTGGGTGCACTCTCCATGGACATGCACTTACACGATACGTACTTCGTGGTGGCTCACTTCCATTACGTGATGATGGGTGGAACGCTGGTTGCATTTTTAGGTGGACTGTTCCATTGGTGGCCGAAGATGACCGGCAAGATGTTCAACGACTTCTGGGGTATTGTTTCGGCGGCCATAGTGTTCGTCGGGTTCAATTTGACGTTCCTGCCACAGTTCGTACTTGGAACACGAGGAATGCCTCGCCGTTACGCATCCTATCAGCTCGAATTCCAAGATCTTCATCGCCTTTCGACCATTGGTGCGTTGATGTTGGGGATAGGACTCTTGGTTGCCGGACTGACGCTACTGCACTCGCTGTTTTACGGCAAAAAAGCTCCGAGGAACCCTTGGGGTGGTGCAACCTTAGAGTGGGAATGTTCGTCTCCCCCTCCACACGATAATTTTAGCTCAGCTCCAGCCGTAGGCGACCCTTACGAGTTTGGCAATATCGAGTACGATTCGAAAACCGGTGGCTACATCAAGAAGAAGTAGCAACCATTATTCCTGAAACGGTTTGGGCCATTCTAAATTTGGAATGGTCTATTTCCGTTTATAAACCCCATCAACTCCACGACTAAACTATGACTACTGCGGTAGCAACACCCCCAGCGGATCATCACGCAGAGGAACACCATGAGCATCCAGCATGGTTGGCTCACCACTTCGACGACGCTGAGCAACAATTTGATGCCGGTAAGTTAGGGATGTGGCTGTTTCTGGTAACGGAGGTTCTCTTCTTTAGTGGCATGTTTTGTGCCTACGCCCTTTACCGAAATCGCAATCCGGAAGTCTTCGAGTTTTGCTCAACCTTTTTGAACGAAAAGCTTGGTGCCATCAATACCGGGGTTTTGCTTTTTAGTTCGTTGACCATGGCCTGGGCGGTTCGTGCCTCTCAACTCAAGGAAACGAAGACTCTCATTGGAATGCTGGCTGCGACCTTAGGCTGCGCCGCGATCTTCTTGGGGGTTAAGGCAGTGGAATACAGTCATAAATGGGGGCTGGGCTTGTTCCCCGGCAAGTTCTACGTTTCGCAAATCGAAGGGGCACACCATTCGGATGTTCCCTACCTTTGGTATTTGTGCATTCCGCCATTGGTCTTGCTCGTTTGCTTTGCGCTTTACTACGTGTATGGAATCGTTTCGGCAAGCAGGTTTCACTTGCGGGTGGCTGGTCCACTGGTTGTTGCAGCCGGTTGTTACTTTGCAGGCGTTGGCCTTGGCGTTTTTCTGGAAGCGGAAGCAGAGGAATCGCACTCAATCGCTCACGCGCCGGCCAGCCACACGGACCATGCAACTGCGGATCACAGCCACGATGCAGCACTACCTGATGTAGTAGTTCCAGCAGTGTCAGCAGTGAACCTGCTCGGCGTGGAAGTTTCCCCAACTCACGATGTGGCTATCAGCCCAGCCGAAAGTGTCACCCCAGACTCCAGCGTCAACCAAAAAGGCATGGCTGGTCTGTTCTTCAGTATTTACTATTGCATGACAGGCGTGCATGCATTTCATATTTTGGGTGGAATGGCTGTAATTACGTGGTTAATTGTGAAGTCAGCCAAACTCGAGTTCCATTCGAAGTACTACGGCCCGGTCGATAACGTTGGTCTCTACTGGCACTTGGTCGATTTTATTTGGATCTACCTGTTCCCTTTGCTCTACTTGATCACGTAATTCGCGAGTAGCAATGTTCACCTTTCAACACCTCAATCAATAGACAATCATGTCAGCTCCAACTGTAGAACATACCCACGACGCGCACGGTCATGGACACGACGGCGAATTCTCGCACCCCATGCCGATTTGGATGTTGCTCACCGTGTTTGTGGCGTTGCTCGCCCTTACGGTTTTGACCGTCTATCAGTCCACTTTCAATTTGGGAAACATCGAAGTTTGGCTGTCATTGTCCATTGCGACGATCAAAGCTGGCTTGGTGATTGCATTCTTCATGCACTTGCTTTGGGACAAGCCCTTGAATGCCATTATCATCCTGAGCAGCCTTGTGTTCGTCGCATTGTTTCTCGGTTTTACTATGATGGATGCGCAAGGTTATCGTGAACGTCTGATCATGAATCCGACTCTGGATGAGTCACAGCCTGCTGTCATGGAAGTGCCCACGAGCAAATAATTCCTGATGATTACCATCGAGTTCAATGGAAAAACCAGCCAAGTCGAGGAAAAATCGACGGTTGCTGACCTGCTGCGATTGGCAAAGGTCGAAAGCCGATTCTGTGCGGTCGAATTGAATCTCGAAATTGTCCCCAAGGATAATTATGAGGGGAAGTCTCTGAGCGATGGTGACAAGATCGAAGTGGTCACGCTGGTAGGTGGCGGTTGACATGCCTTCCGATTCACCAATTCCTTTAGCCGTCGAGCCTCCAGACGGGACGCTCAAGGTTGGTAAGCACGTTCTCAAGAGTCGCTTGATTGTTGGAACCGGCAAATACGACACGCTGCAGCTAATGAAGGATTCTTTGGATGCAAGTGGTTCGGATTGCGTCACGGTCGCAGTCCGTCGCGAAAAGCTCTATGACCGCGAGGGCAAGAATTTGCTCGACTACATCGACTTGTCACGCTTCACTTTGCTTCCCAATACGGCTGGCTGTTACAACGCGACCGATGCCGTTCGGATCGCACGATTGGGGCGTGAGATCCTCAGGTCGCTAGAGAACCCTGGCGCGGATTGGGTGAAACTGGAAGTCCTAGGGGATTCCAAGACGCTCTTGCCAGACCCGATCGCAACTTTGGAAGCCTGCAAGCGGTTAGTGGACGAAGGGTTTCAGGTTTTGTGCTACACGAGCGATGACCCTATCATGGCCGTACGGCTCAAGGCGGCTGGGGCAGCCAGCGTCATGCCGGCTGGTTCGCCAATAGGTAGCGGACAAGGGATATTGAATCCTAACAATCTCCGCATCATCCTAGAATATCTAAAAAGCGATGACCCCAGTTATCCGGTAATAGTCGACGCTGGGGTTGGCACGGCCAGCGATGTGTCCATGGCCTTTGAATTAGGGGCGGATGGCGTACTACTGAATACCGCCATCGCGCATGCGCGTTACCCGGTATCGATGGCTTCGGCCATGAAACATGCGACCCTAGCTGGCCGGTTGGCTTATCAGGCCGGGCGAATTCCGCGTAGACTATACGCGACGGCCAGCAGCCCAGAGGAAGGACTCATTACATCTCGACCGTGGTAAGATTGCACCGACGTCGCTGGCAAAATGGCACTCACTTTGAACCGCAGCGCGCTAGCGTGCGGGCTGCGGGGCTAAGAATCACTTGCAAATCCAGCCCTCATGCTAGCGCATTGAGGCTCAAATCCGGCCCTCATGCTAGCGCATTGAGGCTCAAAGACGGCCCTCATGCTAGCGCGTTGAGGCTCAAAATTTGCGACGTGAGTACCATTGGGCGCTGGCGGCACGGAAACAATCTACCCATAAGCGAATTTGCAACGCGATGACTGAACAACGTTACGATGTCGTGGTGATCGGTACAGGGCCGGGTGGTGAGGGAGCTGCGATGCAGTCCGCCAAGGGGGGCAAGCGAGTTGCCGTCATTGAAGCGTACGAAAAGATCGGTGGTGGCTGCACGCATTGGGGGACAATTCCCAGCAAGGCTCTTCGGTTCTCGATCTACAGCGCGATGGAGGCCATGAACAACCCAATTGCTCGCGAGCTCGGTATCCATTTCAATCCGACCTTTGCTCAGTTGCGTTCCAGCAGCAAGGCCATCATCGCGAAACAGGTGTCGATGCGACAGACGTTTTACGAACGCAACAACGTGCCGGTGATCCACGGCAAAGCTCGATTGATCGATGCCCATACGGTCGAGATCGATAAGGAAACACATATTCAGGGTGATCACATTGTCTTGGCGACTGGATCGCGGCCCTTTCGTCCAGTGGGAGTTGATTTCTCGCACGCACGCATATTTGACAGCGACACGATTTTAGAGCTCTCCTTCAAGCCGCAATCGATCGCCATCTACGGAGCTGGGGTGATCGGTTGCGAGTACGCCTCGATGTTTCGCAACCTTGGGATTAAGGTAAATCTCGTCAATACGCGGTCGAAGTTGCTTGAATTCTTGGACGATGAAATTATCGATGCGTTGAGTTACCACATGCGAGACTCGGGGGTGGTGCTTCGCCACAACGAGACATTCGAAAAGATTGAGCCACATGATGATGGAGTGGTGCTCTTTTTGAAAAGTGGCAAGCAGGTGAAGACGGACATTCTACTTTGGGCGAACGGTCGTTCGGGAAACACGGAAGATTTGAATTTGAGCAGTGTTGGTGTTCAAGCGGACGCGAGGGGATTGCTGAAGGTCAACGATCGGTTTCAAACGTCGTGTCCCCATGTGTATGCAGTCGGGGACGTGATCGGTTTTCCCTCGTTGGCAAGTGCAGCTTACATGCAGGGCCGAGCAGCAGCCCAACACATCGTAGGGGTGAACGAAGGAGCTATGAAGCTGATGGATGTTCCCACCGGAATTTACACGAGTCCCGAAATCAGTTCGATTGGAAAAACGGAACGGGAGTTGACCGAAGCGAAAATTCCTTATGAAGTGGGTAACTCGCAGTTCAAGAGTCTGGCAAGAGCGCAGATTACAGGACGGGCCATTGGGATGCTGAAGTTGCTCTTCCACCGCGAGACGTTAGAGATCTTGGGGGTCCATTGTTTCGGGCCCAACGCCTCGGAAATTGTTCATATTGGACAAGCCATCATGAAGCAGCCGCCGCCCTTGAATACGCTGGAGTATTTTATTAACACCACGTTCAATTACCCAACGATGGCCGAAGCCTATCGAGTCGCGGCTCTCAATGGATACAACCGATTGTTCTAGAGTGAGCGGTAGATTCATCTCGTTGTTCGAAGTCTTGATCGTCGGTGGGATGTCCTTGATCGTCGGTGGGATGTCTGAGTGATGGATTTATAGCCCAACGGGCTAACACATAAGCAGCCCGGGGCAGAGCGAAGCGGTGAAACCGCGAAGCGCCGCCCCGGGGTTCTATCCCGATAGGGATTACAGAAATTAGCCGGGGGTCGCCGCGAAGCGGCGCACCCCCGGATTACGAAATGACTACCAAAGGGACATTTCAGCCTTTCAGGGCAAATTGCGATGGTGGCCGGTTACCCAGGGCGGCGCTTTGCCCACTCGCTCGCGAAATCACTACTCTTAAGAATACTAAAAATTTGGTCCGTACAGGCATCCAAATTCAACGTATCAATTCGTGTGTCGACGATGCTTTGCGAAGATCTTAGCCTCATTGGTCTTTTAATTCGAACTATGGACATCCTGTGTCCATCCGTAAGCGTCAGGCCATCTCAATCTAGGTTATATTGCCTCAACCAGCATTTAAAGAGATTCTGTACACTGTTGAACTGAATCAGAAATAGCCCATGCCCGACATGACTTCCAACGCCCGAATCATCTCGATGATGCGATTGTTGGCAAATCCGTCGAATCAGCTTGATGTAAAGTCATTGGCTGCGCAGTTTCAAACGAGCGAAAAAACAATCCGACGTGATCTAAAGGATTTGAAGGACCAAGGAGTCCAAATTCAAGAAGCAATAGGCCCGAAAAACCAAAAGGTTTACTCTTTGGATCGAATGAGCCTTCCTCCCATGCAACTCACCTTTGACGAAGCCTTGGCAGTGTTTCTCGGTCAATCGCAACTCAACGCATTTGTTGGTTCTGGCGTCGAGGACGCAGCAATCTCTGCTTTGGAAAAAATTCGATTGTGGCTCGGCAAGCCTGAAGCCCGCTATGTAGAAAAGATATCCGAGCGCATTCACTTTTCCCGTCACCAAGGAGTCCGTGCAGATCGTTCCGAAGTGATCGATTCGTTGATGATTGCGTTGGAGGATAGTCGAGCCATTTTTATCGAGTATCAGTCTGCCCAGTCGACCGAGCCATTAACCTATGACATCTACCCTTATGGACTCGCGGAACATCGTGAGAGTTTGTACGTGGTCGGGCATTCCAGTCATCATAACGAGATACGCACGTGGAAGGTGGATCGTATCCGAAGCACTGAGCTTACGCTTTTCCCGTTCAAGCGACCCGCTGATTTTGGTATTGGAAAATTCTTCGAGGGCGCTTTTAGCATCGTCACTGGCCACCAGCCTCAGAACATACGAATTCGTTTTACTGGAACCGCTGTCCAATATGTTTGTGAAAAACAGTTTCACGTGTCGCAACAGACCGATCTTCAGCCCGATGGCAGCGTATTCATCGGGCTTCGGCTCACCAGCCTCGTAGAGGTCAAGTCATGGGTACTCTCCTTTGGTTGCAAAGCAGAAGTATTAGAACCTCAAGAGTTGCGAGCCGCGATCGTCGACGAGTTGCGTCAGTTGAGCCAACTCTACGTCTTGAATCTAAAAATAGCGAAACCACCACTCCACTCGTCCCATTCACAACAGGTTCCTAAAGAAAGAGACAGAGCATGATTACTGCAGACCCATTAGTCGATTTGTCGTTCAACATTTCAGGCACACAGCCATTGTGGTCCGATCATGGTTATTCTCTATACGGCGCGATTTCGAGGGTTTTGCCCCAAGCGCACCAACCCAACGAGGCAGGTATTCTGCCGATCTCTGGTCAGTTGGTAGGTGACCGGAAAATGCAACTCACCAAATTCAGCCGCCTGACATTGCGGGTCGCGTCGACGGACATAGCCAGTTGGCTTGCTCTAGCAGGAAAGACGCTGGAGATTGGAGGTGCAAAGATACAAGTCGGCGTGCCTGAGATCCGCGGCTTGGTACCAGCGACGGCACTTCGCAGCAGGTTGGTAACAACTAAAAACTGCCAAGATCAAACGAGATTCGAGGCAGAACTTAATCGTCAACTCAAGGCACTCGGCGTGAGCGACGAAGTGATTGTCACGATCGTCAAACGTCGAACGGTGCGCATTCACGACAAGGAAGTGGTTGGGTACGAGATTGTTTTGGAATGTTTAAGTGCCGAGGAATCGATCGCAATCCAAACCTCCGGCCTCGGCGGCCGAAGACACATGGGCTGCGGCATTTTTGTCGTACTTCAACCTAAAATTTAAACTGGAAGCATAGTATGAACTCACTTCTAGCGAAGGGAATTGTTCTTGGGCGGCAGGATGTTACGCTACTCACCCATACTCAAGATGTTTGCAAAGCTTCAAACTCACTATTTGGATCAGCAATATCATCGACGCGGCTTGGGAGTAAATGGCTGAAATTTTTCCGAGTTGATTCGGAAGTCGACTCGAAAAACTTCCATTGGTCATTACGGGCCGCGTGTTTGCTGCATGATATTGGCAAGGCCAATGCGGATATGCAATCCGTGCTTCGACGAGAAAATGCAACGCAATTGTTTCGGCATGAGCATTTGAGCGTAATGCTTCTGCATTTGCCCAATATATCGAAGTGGCTCAATCGCCGCGAAGATATCGATTGGCCACTAGTTGCTGCCGCGGTAGGTTCGCATCACCTCAAATTTCGCGAAGAAGACTTCCGAAGTGTCTCAAAAGACCGAACGGTTCGTCTCTTTACAGATCATTGCGAGTTTAAGGAACTACTGAATTTTTTGGGGGATCAACTTGCGATTGGCCAAGCTCCTCGAATTGAAACACCCTTGCACTGGGGATTCGTTCGTGACTCGTTCACGTTTGATCCGAGGGAGTTGCGAGAGTCTATTTGTCGCGGTCCATTGCGTGAACTGGATCTTGCCGCGGAAGAAGCTAACAGGGCAAGACTCTTGACAGCCGTTCGCGCAGCGTTAATTGTTGCAGACGGCGCAGCCTCAGGACTGCGAAGGATCGATCAATCCATTGAAGCATGGATTCAAAGCTGTTTCGACGAATCAGCAGCCAACCTCTGCTCCAAAGAATCGGTAGAGAAAATCATACTGGACCGGCTGGTGGAACTAAGGTTGAAAGGCGATTGGAAGGCACCTGTCGCAATGCAGAGTGAAGGTTGGAACCAATTCCAAAGAGACTGCGATTCGCTGCCTTCACAAGCGGGATTACTCGCACCATGCGGATCTGGCAAAACGCTAGCGGCATGGCGTTGGATAGCTTCCAGGCCGGAGCTTCCCGTCAAGCGGATACTGTTCTTGTATCCCACGCGAGCCACGGCAACCGAAGGTTTCAAAGACTATGTTTCTTGGGCACCGGAATCGAAGCTGTTACACGGGACCGCATCCTACGATCTCGAAGGGATGTTTCCTGCCGAAGATCCGCGTTCGGGTTCACTACTTGACGGAAGTGACCCCAGACTTTTCGCAATCCAACATTGGGACAAACGAGTATTCTCCGCCACGATTGATCAATTCTTCTCGTTTATGAGTTACAGCTATGGCGCTATGTGTTTGTTACCGCTGTTGGCGGACAGTGTGGTTGTCTTAGATGAAGTGCACAGTTTCGACGACAAGATGTTCTCCGCGGTACTTGGGTTCCTCCGCAATTTCGATGTTCCAATTTTGTGCATGACCGCAACGCTTCAATCGGGCCGTCTGGAACAACTAGGAACAGTCGTCAATAGAATCTACAACGACAAACCGGAACAGCTTGTCGAAATCGCCGGTGCTCCCCGATACCAAGTCAAACGAACAACAGAGCGGGAAGCACACTTGATCGCGAAGCAAAGCGTTGACGAAGGTCTGCGAGTACTTTGGGTTGTCAATCAAGTCAGTCGCGCTCAATCCATCGCCACTTTGCTAGAGCAGCAATGCGATGTCGATATCATTTGTTACCACAGTCGTTTCAAGCTAAGGGATCGTCGTGATCGCCATCAAGAAACAGTTGAGCGCGTTCGTCGTGGCAAAGGCAAAGTGATTGCCGTTTCGACGCAAGTTTGTGAAATGAGTTTGGACATTGATGCAGACGTGTTGATCACTGAAGAATGCCCAATTAGCTCCCTCATTCAACGAATGGGACGGTGTCGACGTGGACGGTTAGAACTCTTCGAAAAAGGCGCCGGACGAGTGTATATATACAAACCGGACGAAAAAGAGAGGGTCTACGACAGAGACGATCTGTTTGGGTTGTCTGACTTTGTGGACAAAATGATCCATACGAGTCCGGTGAGTCAATTGGGGCTCGAGAATGGGATGCAGGCATTTGGTTCAAAGCACCAAGTCGCGGAACGAAGGTCGTCGTTCTTCACTAGCGGATCGTATGCAATTAGCGGTGAGGATTCCTTCCGAGATATAGACGAATACTCGCAGCCCTGCGTCTTGGACGACGATTTAGACGAGTTCCTCGGATTCTTGAACCACGCTTCAACGAAGTCCAAAACACCTGCATTTATCTGCCCAGTACCTAAGAAGCTTAAGCCGCCTCCGTCAAATAGGCTTCCAAGCTATCTCCGAGTCGGAAAGAGTATCCACTATTCGACATTGACAGGCTACCACGACCATCCAATCAAAACGCCTTGCGGCATCAACGAAAACCATAAGTCATTACCAAGAAACAACTTGGATGGTGACTAAATGCCCAACGCCTTCCAGCATCTACGGAAATATCCACCAAATTGGCCGAATTTCGGCGAAAAAACGGTGAGGACATGGAGAATATTACATCGATGTTAGTAACCAAGCAAGTCAAAAGAGGAATTAAAATGTACCTGCGAAGTCCCGATGAAGCATTATCGCATGCAATTACTGAGATTATTACTCAAGTGTGTTCGGCCCAGTCAAAACGATTACACATTTGTAGACAGGAAACCATCGATCACATATCAACTTTGTTGTTCCTGCGATTCCGGCACAGGATAACTGCGGTTGACCTCCAGGTTATAGAAAATCGGCGTAAACTTGTTTTCGCCGCCAAAAGAGAATGCCTTAAGTATCGGCAGAGAACTTGTTTGTTCTTCACGAGTCAAAGCCGAAAAACGGCCAACGAATCGAATTTAGTTCGGGAATCCAAACGAGTGGATTTCGATTTCAGCTCACTTTCAGACGAATCAGTGAATCTGTTCAAGAGAGTTGAGATGGTTGACGCCTGTGATTTCATCTTGCGACGGTCTGAACTGTTGCTGACGCCAAAGGAATTCGTCGCAGTTCGCCGCTTCGTCGACCAAGACTCTGTCTCGAAAAATGACTACAAGCTGCGGAAAAAAGCATTTGCAAAACTTGCGAGCGATCCCTTTATTGCGAAGGAGCTAGCTGATGTGTGTTTGTAATTTTTCGTGGAGTATTTTCAGCGATGCGCAAATTAACTGTGATCATGGGTACAACCTTTTTAGCGCGATCGCAACGATGGTTCCATCGATACATGATTGCTCCACGATTGGAATTCATCCGATTTTTGGGGAGCCAATAGGATACGGAATGATGCGAACGACCAATCGCAGCTGCCTGGTTTTGCGCGCTCCGATAGAGCTCGCGGGCGAACTAATCCAGCTGTCCGCTCGACAGTTTGATATCGCTGGGGCTGTCATGCACATTGGCGTGCCGACAATCATTCAATTCAAGCCTTCGCCAATACTGCGCAGCAGACTGGTTACAACGAAAAACGGAACAGATATTTCTCGATTCTCGAACGAAGTAAGAAGGCAACTTGATCAACTGTCGATTTGTTCTCAGGCGACAGTTCATGTTGGCCGGCGAAGGACCGTTCGAATTAAGCAGCGTGAAATTGTTGGGTTCGAATTGGTCGTTGAGGGGCTCGACGCGATGGAGTCGATCGCGATTCAATCAAACGGATTGGGTGGTCGAAGACGAATGGGCTGCGGACTGTTCTCCCCATACAACGGTTTTAGAAAGGAAATGAGCTAATGGCCCAATCACTAACAGACGAATGTATATCCATAGAGTACCAACTAAGTGATCTTCCGACACCGTTCCATAAAGCTGGATTGGCGGGATTGCTCTTGCTAATTGAGTCTCTGCAAAAGCGAGGAGAGCTCTCAACAGAAGGATTGTTGACCAGCGACAATGAGTCTGCGACGATTCATTTTTCGGATCACTTACTGACGACATTGATGAATGACCTTTACGGCTCACGCATCGTTGAAGCGAGGGTCAAATCGAAGTGGCCTGGAGCTACTTTGAAGCGAGAGGAGGTCGTAGAAGAAATTGCGGATGGTAAGCCGACCAAAACCAAATACTTTTTTTACGATGTTGTACAACCCGTTGGTGAGTTCTTTGTTTCGCACTATCCCGATGGCGATGGGTTGTGGCTGAAGCTCTGGCGAGACATGTTATGGAATATTCCACGAAGTCGTCCAACAACACGGATTCCCTACAATTCTTGTGCAGAAAATGGATCATGCCGAGAGGGTGAATCCGCTTGGAATTCCCTCGTGAAGATGAAGAAGTGCAACGCCAAAGGCATTTCCGCAACCGAGGAAATATCCAGCGCCTTGCTGCTGGGCGCGCAAGCAGTGAACGCAGAAAACGTTCCATTCGTAGGGCTTGTTGAGCAAAATCTCCTTCTTCATTTCTGGCCCATTGCCGTACTTATTTATGTTCCGATGAGCATCGACTCTGATGGTTCAAGCGAGTTTGCAGGGTACTCGCTGGCGATTCCTGAAGTCGCGCGGCTTAATGAGTTTATCGCTGACTATCGAAGACTATTAGAAGGCCTAGATACAGGACTTAGCGACAAACAAAAGCAAATCGGCTATCGCCCTCGTCGAGCGGTTATTGATCTTCCCGCCGAAAGCGCGCTAGCGTTTATGTCTCAGATGGCACAGCTAGTTAGTGAATCAGTAACACAGGGAGGTATTCGATACTCGATTCGATCCGTCGAGTATATGCACCTCGTGAAGCTAGGCAACAACGTAAAGACAATGTCGAGTGGTCGAATTGCGTTCAACGCCGACTTGATTCATGACTATCGCTCAATCGTGAGACCAACGGGGAAAGAGCCAATTTACTTCAATCCGTTATTTCGACGCGGATTGATTGCTGCATTGCTCGACGAGGTATCAGGCTCCGATCTCTGGTATCGCGCATTCAGTTCGGATTTGCAACGGTTTGATACCAAAGTGCTGATTGGAAGATCCTCCAGAAATGACGCGGATGACGCTAAGCAGCGCAGCTCGTTCGCATCGGACGCTGCAAGGAAATTGAATGACGTGTTGACTATTCATCTCGCTAAACTTGAAAGGTTTAAACAAATGCCTGAGCCACCCAAAATTCCAAACCCGCCAGCCGTAATTCTCAATCGAGTTGTACGGAGCTATCTGTTTTCAAAGACGAAAGGTAAGCCTGGTATTGATCTTAAAAAGTACGAAGACGAAAAGGGAAAAGTCGATTGGAAAAAGGTACCCGACAACGTCAAAAAAAAGTTCAACGAAGAAAAGAAGAAGATAGCGGAATCGTTGTTTCTAGAGTTTCGATCGCGTCGTGACCAAGCCTTCGTGGATCACTTTGGAGCCACATTTTTTAGCGTGACTCAGCAACTTAGTGACATCGATCGACTTGAGCTCGCGGATCTTCTGATTGTTCGCGAACGCCGAGATGATTTAAAAACACTGGCACTCCTCGCTTTGTCTGCCAATTCATAACTATCAACTTTTAAAACTAGAATTTCAACGAAGGGAAACCATTCTATGCAACTGTTCGCAACCGTTTTGACCTACACCGCGCCGACTGCCAACTACCGAGGCGAATCGGAGCTTAATCGAACCGTTATTCAAAAGATTACGGACGGTCGTTTTGACTATCCAATAATCTCGCCCGAAGCTATGCGAAACGCGCTGCGAGAGATCCTAAAAGGATATGGATTGCCCTGCAATCGCGAACGCTTACACGATGAAGACCAGCTTGCCGTTCGATTCGAGGACTACCCCGATCCAGATAAGTATGTAGACGATTACATATTCGGCTATCTAGTCGCGGCAAGCACGGCAGATCGCAAAAAAATTCGTGAAGCCATTGCTGCCAAACGAGACAAGAAAGCTTTCGCGGCATTCACATTCAAACGCGACTCGGTTCTTCGTATGAACCTAGCGAAAGGTTTGGAACCGTACCGATTCAATTCTGTTTTCACTCAGTCGCCGCTCTCGACAAAAGACAGTGCATACAAGAACTCCGATTCATCGGCATTGCTGCATCGTGAGACTGCACATACTGCGTTTCAATACCCGTTTGCGATAAACGGCAATGACTGTAAAGAAAAGCCAGATTGGACCAAAGCTTTGCTCAAAGCGATTGGCGAGTTGTCGGGCGTATCAGGAAACCATGCTCGCAGTTACTACGAGATGGCTCCAGCGAGCATTGTTGTTCGATTAACCAAACAACTCGTCGCAGGGTATCAAACATACGGATTCCAAGTGGATGGAACGTTTCCAGAGGTCGTTAATGGTGTCACGCGAGAGAACGAACCTGATTTCCCAGGAAACGAATTTTATGTTGGTGGAAAAATTATCAAGGACATGAGCGAAGCAACCCTGGCCAAACTTAAAGAGCGAGGAGTTACTGTCGATCGAGATCCCCGAAAGTTGATTGAGCTCGTTTCCGCTAAATTCTTGGAGAGCAAATAATGCTTGCAGTCTATTTGGAAGCGCCGTTCGCTGCGTTTCGGAATTTTACCGCTGGTTGGTATCGCCCATCTGCAGGTTTTATCACACCAACTGCGGCATATGGTGTGCTCTTGAATTTTGCTGGTATCGACTCTCGGTTACGGGAAGAAGAACCAGATCACATTAGCAAAGTTCCCGCTTCATTATTACGAAAGGGACTTCCGCCATGCCGGTTAGCGATTGGTGCAATTGTCGATCATCGGTCAAACCAAGATAAGCCAGAGACTCAAGAAGCGGGATGTTTTCCAGCGGTTCAGACGATTTATCAGCAATTGCATAACTATCCCGTAGGTAATAGTGGAGGTGATCGCGAAAAATCCGCACATGGAAACAAATACAACATCACTCCAGTGCGACGCGAGTTGCTGGTCGGATTGAAAGCAGTGTTAGTGATTGAAGCAAATGCCGAATTTGAAAATTGCATTCGCAACGGTTGTCTCGGTGAAACAGACCAAACGCACTATGGCATACCGTTTGTTGGAGACAATTCGTTCATGATCGATCGCTTTGAATTGTTGCCAAGAATACCGACTGCATTTTGGTTCGAGCGGGTTTTGCCGGATCAACAAGGTGAGGTTTTTCGCACGAGCCGACTTACGATGCATATTGATCGTGAGGATAGTTCAAAAACAAGGAGCGAGCTATTTGCCCCATGCTCGGTTGCATCGCCACTGATTCCAGAATCTGCGTGGGTAAGCTTTGGTGAGTTGGATTAGATTTCGTTGATTGATCGAATGAACCAACAAGCAAAAACATGCAAAGTTCAACTGTTTGTTGTTCGCGATCGTGGTCGTTTTACCCTGCCTGTTTGGGTCGATCACGTCGGGTCTGCTGGTACTCGCTACGCGACTGGAGACCTAGAATTGCGAGATCCCTTTATTGCCCCAAACTTGGCGGAACTGCCCAGAATTTGCTCAAACTCAGGCGCAAATTTAGAGGTCTCCTAGCAAAATTCAAATTTTCTCCGCTGTAACATTTCTCGATAACTATAATCATTGTGTTGCAAAACAAGGAACGAAACATGACAACGACACAAGTAATCAATGGCGGTGATGGACAACTCGTGCGCGTCCCCGAAGAGTTTAGGTTGGCAAGTTCCGAAGTGACCATTCGACGCGAAGGGAACACTTTGGTACTCGAGCCTGTGAACATCCGCGCAGACGATTGGCCAGTCGGCTTCTTTGAAGAAGTTCGAATCGACGACCCAGCATTCGACAGACCTCCTCAGGGTGCACCTCCTACCTTCTCTCTTTAAAAACTGTGGGGACGCCGTGCCGTTTCTTCTGGATACCGATATTTGTATCTCCATCATGAAAGGGAACCCCAAAACCCTTGAGTATCTCTCTCAAACGCCGCGAGAGTCCCTCTTCGTTTCCACTGTTTCCATTTACGAACTCTTCACCGGAGTCGCCAAATGCAGCCGGCCATCGACTGAACAGTCGAAAGTCGAGAAACTAATATCCTGCATGCAAGTCGTTTCTTTTGAAAGCGATTCTGCAAAACTTGCTGCCGTCATTCGCGCAAATCTTGAATCGAGGGGCGAAATGATTGGGCCGTACGATGTACTGATCGCCGCCCAAGCCGTCGCTCGTAGCCTGTCCATTGTCACTCGAAACGTTCGCGAGTTTGCCCTTGTCGAAACACTTAAAATTGTCGACTGGACAAGGTAACGCGATTGAAATGAGATCACGGAGGAACAATTGATAACCAAATACTTCTGAGACCTCATCATGCTGAACTCCCCTGATTGTTCGAACTTAGTAATCGCAACCTACCCGCTTCGCGTCATGTCGCTCCATGCGCTTCTCTATTGCGAACGATTGTTCTATCTTGAAGAGGTAGAAGAAATTCGGGTCGCAGATTTTGCGGTTTATGCGGGCCGACGACTGCACGAAGAGATCGTTCCACTCGATGACGAATCTCCTGAACAGCGAAGCGTCGAAGTGGCTAGCGAAACGCTTGGCCTCATAGGAAAAGTTGATGCTGTTCGTAAACGCGATGGACGCTGGATCGCTTACGAGCACAAACGTGGCCGTTGTATGCGAGGCGAAAAAAAACAAGTTCTCGCTTGGCCAAGCGATCGGATCCAAGCGATCGCTTACGCGGCCCTGCTGAGCGAAGCGTTCGGGGAACCAGTAACCGAAGCTCGCGTTCGCTACCATTCCGACAACGTAACGGCCACAATCGTTGTAGATGAAGTGGCCTTAAAGGATCTTCGAGACGCAATTGCGCGAGCTAGACAACTTCAACAAACTACCGATCGACCGCCCATTTCGCTAAATGAAAATCTCTGCACTCGTTGCTCCTTGGCTCCCGTTTGTTTGCCTGAGGAAGAAAGGTTGCGGCCAGATCCTAGCGAAGAAACCAATCTTTCTGTGGGGAAGTCCCACGAAGGGGATCCGACCGACGTCATCGCGCCGAAAATACCGAAACTGTTCCCTGCCCGGAGGCAGAAACAAACACTGCACGTTTGCGTCAACAAAGCGCGTATCGGTCGAAGCGGCGAAACTCTGGTTTTGGCCTCGGAAGATGAGAATCGCCATGAAACCAAGCAAGTCATTCCGATTCAGGATATCGATTCCGTAGTGATTCACGGTTATGGCCAGATGAGCACGCAGGCTATTCATTTATGTTCGTACCACGGCGTTGCAGTACAGTGGATGACCTTCGGTGGGAAATTTGCAGCCGGAACGACTTCTTCGCCCGGTCGAGTCCAACAACGCATTCGTCAGTATGCCGCGTTGCAGGACGAGTCGACTTGTTTGCGACTGGCAAAGGCGCTCGTTCATGCAAAGGTGGAAATGCAATTGCGGTATCTCCTTCGCTGCACGCGTGGAGGAAATGCCTCACGAGCCGCGATTGCATCTGAAATCGATTCGATTCGTACCTGTCTGCGAGGAATTGATCGTGCTGAATCGTCAGGGACACTCCTCGGTTATGAAGGAACCGCAGCCAAGGCGTACTTCGCTTCGTTGCCAGCCATTCTGTCCAGCAATCTCCCTCCGGAAATGATTCCAAAAGGCCGCAGCAAGCATCCGCCCCGCGATCGTTTCAATGCGTTGCTGTCGTATGGGTACTCGATGTTATATGGTTTGGTGGAGCGGTCGGCATTGGCGGTTGGGCTAGAACCAGCGTTTGGGTTCTATCATCGTCCACGTTCTTCTGCGCCTCCGTTGGTGATGGATGTGATGGAGTTGTTTCGCACGAATATTTGGGAGATTCCGCTCATCGGCAGTGTCAATCGAATGCAATGGAATCTTGATAGCGACTTTAGTGTGACAGCAAACAAGGTATGGCTGTCTGATACAGGCCGTCGGAAGGCAATTGGGTTATTCGAGGACCGTCTCAACGACACCTACGTTCATCCGCATACGGGGCAATCGTTGGCCTATTCCAGGATGGTGGAGCTTGAGCTTCGACTCTTAGAGAAAGAGTGGACAGGACATCCAGGGCTTTTCGCGCAGTTGAGGTTACGTTAGAAAATGTCCAACAAACACTGGCACTTGGTAAGTTACGATGTACGCGATCCGAAACGGCTTAAGAAAGTGGCTAAAAAGATGGAGGCGTACGGGACGCGGATACAGTACAGCGTCTTCCGATGCCGCCTTGACCGGGAGACGATGGAGAAATTGCATTGGGAATTGAGCAAGATCATGGACGCAGTTGACGATTTGTTGGTGATCCCACTTTGCGACGGATGTGCTTGCAAGGTCAGCGAGCACTCGTCGGGGGACCGATCCGACTGGTCGGGCCCACCGCCTACTTTTCGCGTCGTTTGAGTGCATACATGGATGTTCGGTTGGTGCCGTCAGAATAGAGCTATCTTTATGAATTCCATGCGATTGCCTGCGATGGAGGCAGTTTTATAGAAGGTGAGATACAGGAGTGAAGGGAGATTGGCCCCTTAAGTCGTTACCTCTTAGCAAGATACGTAAAAAGGCGTTTGTGAACAACCTGTCGGAAAGATCCTCTACATTGGCTACTCGCTTTGACAATCAAGAGATGCGAGAATTGGTAGCGTCTAAGGCGTTGTCGCATAGACTGTTACAGTAGGAGCAGTGGTTGTTCGTTGATTGCCGAAAGGCGTTGAGCACTTTATTGATCCGGCGTTTGAGGCGGGTTACGATGTGTGGTTGTTCGTTGATTGCCGAAAGGCGTTGAGCACCTTCCGTTGAGCGTTCCGAGAGATATTCCAGTTGCAAGTGGTTGTTCGTTGATTGCCGAAAGGCGTTGAGCACACCACGTCTGCACGCAAACGAGCACCAACAGGATGTGGTTGTTCGTTGATTGCCGAAAGGCGTTGAGCACACCGAATCGCAAAAACTGCGAATGGCGGAAACGTTCTCGTGGTTGTTCGTTGATTGCCGAAAGGCGTTGAGCACGCTGTTTCCACAGCCGACCAGTTTTCAGCCGCCTCGTGTGGTTGTTCGTTGATTGCCGAAAGGCGTTGAGCACACACCGAAATACCAGCGTCAATCGATTGGGCAGTGGTGGTTGTTCGTTGATTGCCGAAAGGCGTTGAGCACACGTTTGAACCCGTCTACCAGCTTGTAAGCCCCGTCAGTGGTTGTTCGTTGATTGCCGAAAGGCGTTGAGCACTGGTTGCTCGGCAAGATGTTTGGCCTAACGACATCAAGTGGTTGTTCGTTGATTGCCGAAAGGCGTTGAGCACTTCTGGTTCCTGTTCGATGGCGGTTCGAACCCGACGTGGTTGTTCGTTGATTGCCGAAAGGCGTTGAGCACTATAATCTGCGCCTAGTTCTGCTTCCGGAAAGAATGTGGTTGTTCGTTGATTGCCGAAAGGCGTTGAGCACAGGACATTAAATGCCATCGCTGCTGCTCGCTCCCATGTGGTTGTTCGTTGATTGCCGAAAGGCGTTGAGCACAGTTCGATCCATCTATCGTTCCATACCCTCCACAGTGGTTGTTCGTTGATTGCCGAAAGGCGTTGAGCACCTATCAACGGCGTCGGCGAGACGAAAGGCAAGATCGTGGTTGTTCGTTGATTGCCGAAAGGCGTTGAGCACTGATGCATTTGTTCGCTCGGATTTGCATGGACGACTCGTGGTTGTTCGTTGATTGCCGAAAGGCGTTGAGCACACGCATATTTCGGTATCAACACATAGGAAATTGGGGTGGTTGTTCGTTGATTGCCGAAAGGCGTTGAGCACATTAAATCAGTTTCTTTCAGTGTTGAAAAATGGTTGTGTGGTTGTTCGTTGATTGCCGAAAGGCGTTGAGCACGGATCGTTGAAACCAACGAGATGCCAGCGTTCACCAAAGTGGTTGTTCGTTGATTGCCGAAAGGCGTTGAGCACAATCGGAACACTACGCTGGCAAGGACCAATTGCAATGTGGTTGTTCGTTGATTGCCGAAAGGCGTTGAGCACCAGCTTCGTAGAAAGCGAATCGACCATGATCGGTAAGTGGTTGTTCGTTGATTGCCGAAAGGCGTTGAGCACTCGCAACTGATGGTCTTTTCGATCTGCGATTTGTCGTGGTTGTTCGTTGATTGCCGAAAGGCGTTGAGCACAAGAAGGTTTTCATAAACCCAAATTCGCAGGAGGTGTGGTTGTTCGTTGATTGCCGAAAGGCGTTGAGCACAGGCTTGAATCGCATGTACGCATACTTTCGCGAAAGTGGTTGTTCGTTGATTGCCGAAAGGCGTTGAGCACA
>JAYTVM010000014.1:0-35099 GCA_043743995.1 Pirellula sp.
AACGAGCAAGAGCCGATTGATACCGACCGGGCGAGAGTATTTGCTCCTGTTTGCCGGTGGAGGTGTTCCAAAGGGTTGTCGTTTCAGCGGCGGTTGCGAGTTGGCCTTGATTCACATACGCAATGTTCTTCAAGCCATTCGAATTGATTTTGAATTGATTCTTCTTTTCTAGCGAGCTCGATTCGTAGATTGCGACATCGTCGTCATAACTGATCATCGCAATTTCCTGGCCATCCGGCGAGATTGCAATTTGCGTGATACCGGTCGAAAAGATCTTCTTGGAATGCACTTCTTTTCGATCGCCCACGCTCCAAATCTTCAAGAGCCCTTCGGAATCACCCGCTGCAAACCATTTGCCATTAGGCGCCACCGCCAGCGATTTGATCGATAACTCCTTTCCCGATGTTGCCAAGTCAAGAAAAACATGCTCTGGCTCGGTCCCATCAATGGACCAAAGCGTAACCTTGGTACCAGCCAACAGGAACATACGACCGTTAGGCAAACTAACCAGTTTTTCGACGAAGCCTGTTTTGCTCCAGTCGCGACAAGCCAGCAATTGAATCGGTTCTTGTTCCACCTGAGCCCAGCGGGCCAACTGTTCTGCGGTTGGTTTCACTGCTGCTGGTTTCAACGTAACCGGGGGAATCTCCCGTGCGGTTGTCACTTCAGGAGTGGACTCGATCGCATTTGCGACAACCAAACCACTCGGTGCAGGTTGCTCCGTAGACGCGGATGCGGCGTCTAGTATCGGTGCAGTGGTCGATGGTGTTGTTGGTTTTGAACCACTCGGGCCGCAACCCAATGCGCACGACAAAAAAATAAGAGTAGCAATTCGAGTGTTTCGACTGGTAATGGACATCATTTTTCCGCATAGTAAGGAAGGGATGGATGATTGAGCATCAGAGATCTACCTACCGCAATTGATTTGGTAAGAATTCACGGTAGTTCCGAATTCTTAGGCGAGCGGCAGTTGTGGGGCTACCGAAACTCTTGACGAGTTTCGCTACGCACAAATTGATCGGGCTGTCTTAAGCGGCATCTTTTTGTTGTCGTTGTATTCGTGTCACGTGTAGCAAATAAAGATGCTCGGCGGTTTCACCACCGTCTGTCGTGACGTAAATCCAATGCTTCATGAGCAACGCGTTTTCTGGATGTTTCACTGTGATGTGAGTGCCATCACTCATCACGATCGTAAAAGGAACAAAAGGCTTCGCCGACAACATTTTTTTTAACTCTTCTTGCATTCCACTTTCTCCTGGAAGATTAGTCCATTAGCATTCTTCACTTCACTTCATCAACTCTGCCAATTTCGGACCGATTCCATCAGCCCAAATCTGGTAGCCAGCCTCGGATAGATGGAGAAAGTCCGGCATGATATCTTTCGTGAGACTTCCGTCGGATTGCAGAAACTTGCTGCCGATGTCTAGGAAGTGAATGCTCTTGCCATCGTCCAGTTTGGCAATGGTGGCGTTCACTTGAATGAGCTTGTCGCGGCCAGGATTAGGGCTGACTTTTTCGCCACGTGGGAAGACTGCGAGCAAAAGGATTTTCGCCTGCGGTTGCTTTTCGCGAACGGTCTCGACAATCAACTTAATGCCATCAGCAATTCCCTCTGCAGAATCCGATCCTGAATTGTTCGTGCCGATCATGAGTACCACAGCCTTGGGTTTTATCCCTTCCAGTTCGCCATTCGTAATTCGCCAAAGAACGTGCTGAGTGCGGTCACCTCCGATTCCAAAATTGGCAGGCTTATATTGACCAAAAGCTGTGTTCCAAATCTCTTTTTTGCTTCCCCAGCCAGCGGTGATCGAGTCACCTAGAAATACAAGTTCCGCTGTTCCCTCTTGAGCAATCTTGACAAACCTGTCGTGGGAAGTAGCAAAACCAGGGTTGACTTTCCCGTCATTGCCAAATTTCTGGGCCGCTACATTGGGTGCCTGAACAGGTAACTTAACGACCGGCGGGGCGACTGCCGCCTCTTGTGCGTACACATTCGTCGCGAGTACCGAAACAAAAATAAAGGAAAGTGAAAAGAGCTTCATGATGCGCAGCGTCCAATTTGAAATGGATTGGGAGGGATTGTATTTGCAATCAACGATTGTATAGCATTCATTGAGCCATTGAACTTAATCCTTCGACGGTTCGCATGCAAGCCTGTCAATGCCCGAATTGATGGCTGAATTCTCACGAATTCAGCCATGAAACTGGGTTTCATCCAATACGGCGGATCGTCCTGCGTGTCAGTCGACCAACAAGTTGGTTGCGGATCGTGTCCAGAAGCACCGCCAGAAAAATGATGGCGCTCACGATCATAGGGTAGAGGTACGGATCGGCATTCAGGATGTCCCGACCGTTTTCGACCGTTTGAAACAAAACCTCGCCAAATATTTTTCCATCATAGGTTGAGTTAACATTCATTTGGCCTTGGCGGAATGGTGAATGCGAACCGAGCCTTGTTGCTCTGCGCTCTCATAGGCGGCGTACACTAATTCCAGGGTCTCGAGATTGTCATCGCCGGTTGTTTCGGCAGGTTTTTCACCACGCAATCCGGCCAGCAAATTCCGATGACATTCGACCATGCTCGTGTGAACGAGTTCGTACGCAGGATTGACCCAGTCGTATTTGGGCAATGGGACTTGTTCGCGATGCTTACCCCGATCATCATAAACACAGATCGTGTAGTCGGTACCCAGGGAAACTCCGCCACGCGTTCCTTCAACGGCAATCATCGTTTGCGGGAACCGATCCAACTCCCAACGACTGGCATAACTCATATTGCAGGTTACCGTCAATCCGCTTTGCTTGCGCATCATCACCGTAGCAACGTCCTCGCCAGCGATATCAGATCGCATCTGACGCGTTTGGCAGTAGAGCTCCTCTGCCTCGCCGAACAAGAAACGTGAAACATCGAGGATATGTGTACCTATGTCAGCCAGGATGAATTGCTTCAAAGCCTTGAGCGCGGGTTGATTGTCAAAAACGGGAAAACTGTTGGCGAAATCGATTCGAGCTCGCACAAGTGGCCCGAAATCAGCCGATTCAAGAATTTCTTTTAGTCGTCGAATCGGCGATTGCCATCGCCAGTTTTCATGGACCATCAACGGCACTTGCAATGCATGCGATTGGCGACAAAGTGCACGGGCTGCTTCAACCGATTCGGCTAGCGGCTTTTGGCAGATGACCGCAACCCCACGTTGCATGGCCAACGCGGCTAAAGGTGCATGGGAATCCACCGTCGAGACAATGTCGACGAAATCCAGCGGATGTCGGTCAAACAGTTCGTCTACATACGAATACGCATTTGGTACGCCCAATTGGCGCGCACGGTTACGGGCTTTTTCAAGCGATTGATCACAAACGGCGATACACCGCGCTCCAGAAACTTCGCCCCACGCTGCAAGTTGGTACTGCGACCAAAATCCGGCACCGATCAGTGCAAACTCCAATTCACGCATCCATAGGCCCCCCTGCTATCAATTCGACATGCGCCATTTCGGCAGGAACGGCTATGATTCGCTCGTTGCAGTTCTTCGTGAAGAACAGCACCTCGGTTCTCACCTTTTGAAGATTCTGTAGATTCGGTAACCATTTGTGCCGACTCCCGTCGGATGCATTATCGGTGCCGATACGGACATAGGGAAGGAATGCGATGTCCGTATCAAATATCATGGTCGGCCGACCCGCCATTAAGGGCAAGAGCAGCATTTGGTTGGCAACTTTCATGACCCATTTCATTGTGGCTATCTAGATCGTTGAGTCAAGTGAAAAGAGGCCATCGAATCGTTTAGCTAAGTCAAATGCGTTTCCCGGTTGCCGAGGATTCACGAGCTGCAGGTCCCTCACTTACGTATCGGGTTATCATTGGTAGTTTTCGCATCGTCGCTCGCCTGAAATGGTACACCTTCGATATCCTTCAGCAAATCCCCTTTTTCGGCATCATAGAAACGAATGCGGCCATCGTATCCACCCGTCGCAAGTTGCTTACCATCGGATGTGAATGCGAGAGTAAATACAGGCCCTTGCTTGGCGTGAATCTGAGCTACACGACGACCGTTTTCTGTTTTGAAAATCCTGACTTCTCCTGACTCAGCGCTACACGCGACCAGGATGCCATCGGGTGAGAATGAGATGGCTTGGATCGGTGATGCCATGTGTTCGTATTCCCGTACAAAGCTGTTCTCTTTGTTGTCTCCTTCGGCCAATCGTCCGCCGCGTGGCTCCATTTGGAACAGGCGTATCTTTCCCTCCGTGCCGCCAGTTGCGATCTGATCGTGCATTGGATGCCGCGATAAGCATAAAAGGGGATCGCGAGACTGGTTGATGTCATCGATCAGGTGACCGGTTGCGATTTCGATCAGCTTCGCTGCCTTATCGCGACTCACGGTGGCCAAGCGTTTGCTGTCGCTGGTGAAAGCAGAACCAAAAACCCAGTCGAGATGGTTGTCGCATCGCATGACTTCCTTACCTTCTGCAATGCTAAAAACACGCACCAACTTGTCTGCGCAGCCAACGGCTACAAGCTGATTGTCTGGCGAAATAGATACTCCGTAAAATGCGTCATTCGAAGCCTTGATGGAACGAAGGAGTTGGAGCTTGATCGGGTCCCAAATTTGAATTTCGCCAAACTCGGAAACGGAACCACCACTAGCGGCTAACATCGTACCATCACGTGAAAACGCAACCGTTTCCAGTCGCGGGGAATCACCCATCAGACGCTTTACAATGCCCGAACCATCCATCGAATGCAGCAGAATCTCGTGCCGGCCTGGAACAGCGAGAAACGCTCCATCCGACGAGAACGACAGTGCTTGAATCGCGGGTAGCGATTTGTAGATCGGCGACGCGTCAGGACGTCTCGTCTTGGCTTCCACATATTCGTCCGACTTGGCGCCCTGTGTGATCCAGATTGAAATCAGTTCAATTTCTCGGGCCGATAGCGGCTCAGCATCCTTGGGCATTTCAGGCTCTTCACCGCAAATACATTCAATGAGTCTGCTTTTCTTGGCATTCCCGGCTGCAATGATTTGCCCATTGCCACCTCCGTTGAGCAATGCTCCATGTGTGGTCAGATCCACGCCACCTTTGGTCTTGTTTGGCTTGTGGCATGAAAAACAGTTGACGCGGAGGATGGGTAAAACATCGCGATGAAACGATACGTCTGCTTCTTGGGCTGTTGCTGCAAGCGTCATCGTTAGCCACGTTAATACTACAGCGCAGCAGTGTCGCCTTTTGCTCCGCAAAAGTAGCGTAGGCATCGAGGTAGGCGGCGGAAATTCCATTCTGCGCTGTAGTATTAAGCAATCGTAAAAAAGGTTGTTTCTCATTTTGTCGCTTGAACCTCGTCGACAACGAGAATATAGCTATGCCACTCACCGCCGATATCATGGGCATCGCTGACGCACAGGTATACTGGACCGTCAACGGAGGTCGAGAATATCAGGACAGGATCGCGAGTTTCGCCGTCGTCGGCGGCAGCAAGGAACTGGCGATCTGAATTATAGCAATGAATAGCTGCATCCATTATCAATGCTCCGCCACAGGTCACGGTTACTTTCCATTTCTTTCCAGCCTTGGCAAGGAACTCGTACACATCCACATCTTTGTTGCCCTTGATGGTGCCGATCATGGAAATGCCTTGTTGCAATTTTGTTGCGTCTTTGAATCCGTTGTTGGGCTCTTTCTCCTCCGCCGACGAATCCGTTGAGAACACATTAATCTTCCCGATCGCTTCGCCAACAGGCGTCACGACAACATAATCCAACGGGCCTTCCGGAAGATCGGCGGGCAGTGAGATTTCCGCAACGAGTTGCGAATCACCAACGGTCTTGTTTTCCAGCCCCGGTGGTTGCGAGGATTCCTTTTTTTCCTTGATCTCCGCATTCACACCTTGAGCATTTGGAAACCGCAATTCCGTCGCTTCGTTCAATTTGAACCCGCGGATCTTAAGAACCGCTTTTGTTCCGCGGACGATCGCAACCGGTTCGTTGGCGGTGATACGCACGGAACCCTTTTTTGGGTCGTCTGCCGAAGCAGTAACGACGTATGCAAGTAGGCAAGACAGAATCGTGTGCATTATGCGTAAAGTTCCTTGATGGGTGCCCCTTCGGCTAGGATCGAGACCGGTCTTCCTTCAGGTGTGTGCAAGTGCTTTTCGGGATCGATGCCCAACGCCTCGTAGACGGTCCAGGCAACATCGGCTGGGCGAACGGGACGATCGGTAACGAACGCACCATTTTTGTCGGTCGCGCCGATTACAGCCCCTCTTGCGACACCAGCACCTGCCCAAAGCATGGAACCAGCCCGGCCCCAGTGATCGCGTCCCGCTTTGTCATTGACTTTTGGTGTCCGGCCAAATTCTCCCATCGCCAGCACGAGCGTATCCTGCAACATTCCACGTTGGTCCAAGTCGCCAATCAGCGAACCGTAGCCCTGATCGAACTCCGGTAGCTTCTTGTCTAGTCCTTTAAAAATATCTGCGTGATGGTCCCAGCCACCGAAGTTCACGGTCACAAATCGCACTCCATTTTCAACCAGTCGACGAGCCAGTAAAGCGCTTTGCCCAAACTCGTTTCGTCCATAATCGTCGCGCGTTTTCGTATCCTCTTTCTCGATTGCAAAAGCCGATTGCGCCTGGGGCGAAAGAACCATTTCGGCGGCCTTGCGACTGAACTCGTCGTAGGTAGCGATTTGGTCATTGCCCTTTACATAGTCAGCGAGGTGGTCCACCGCTGCCCGGAGCGTCCTGCGCCTTTCAAGTGCTTGAAGGGTTTGACCTGAGGGAGCCGCAAGGTCGCGAACACGGTAGTTCGCGTCATTGGGATTTCCCCCTTTAAATGACTCACAGCGTCCCCCCAACCAAACGCTTTTGCCAAGTTCCCATGTGAAGGAAGGATTCTTGGGTACTGCCACGTACGGAGGGACTGCACCGGAAAAGCCAGTTTCATGCGCGACGATCGCACCCATGGCCGGATGGTCACCAAAGGGTGTACCGAATCGCCCTGACAACACCCAATTGGTAGCCGTCTCATGATGGTCATTCTCATGAGTGCCACTGCGGACGAGAGTCAGTTTGTCCATAACCTGCGCCGTTTTCGGTAACAGTTCGCAGATGCTGATGCCTGGCACACTTGTAGAAATAGTCTTGTACTTGCCGCGAATCTGTTCCACTGCATCCGGCTTCATATCGAACGAATCGTGATGCGACAGGCCGCCACCGAGATAGATGAGGATCACCGATTTGGCTCGCGTGTTTCTTTCTCCCGCGCTAGCGGCTAATAACTGCGGAAGCGAAAGTCCTAAAGGTGCTAGTGCTCCAATTCGGATGAAATCTCGACGCGAGACGCCATTGCACAGTCGATGACGGGTACTGGAAAGCGAAAGATCGATCATGATTAGTTACCTGTTTTTATCGCCTGTTTGCGTTACGTGTTGAATCGTTTTCAGCGTATAGTTGGGTCAGTGATTGAATGCGAACTCTTTGGAGTTGAGCAAGGCCCAAAAGAGATCCGTAAATACCAAATCAGTGCTGTCCGTAGAAAGCGTCGCAGTGATGGTTGCACGCTCGGTCTCAGTTGGAAGTCGACTCAAGGTTGATAAGAAAATTTCGTCGGTGATGGTTGCAGTGTTTGAGTCGAGCAGCAAACGAGCAAGTCTTCCATCAGCGTTTCGGATGCTTGCAACAAGATCCTCACTGTTGCTTAAGTGCAATAGTTGCGGCAGCGTGACCTCTTGTTTCCGTTCGCAAGCGCAAGCTGTTACGCGATCGCTCCGACCGAACAGCGTTAGGAAATAGGAATCCGCATTCGAATCGGCGAGCTGCATCGCACGAAGTCCAATTGGGTAGCCTATGAAACTGTTTGGCACGTCCGTTGCTGCGGCAATTGCATCCAGTAAAACCTCTGACGGGAGGCGTTTCGCATTGTAGTGTGAGTAGAATCTCGTGTCGTTTTCATTTTCCGATGTGGTCGATGAGTCAAGTTGCCAGGCTCTAGAATTGAGGATGAGGCGGACCATATGTTTGAGTTCGTAATTGTGGCTGCGGAACTCATCATTCAGCACCTTCCATAACGCAGGGTTTGACGGGGGATTACTGGCTCGCAAATCATCGACGGGCTCAACAAGCCCCACCGCAAAGAAATGTTTCCAGAGACGATTCACCATCGCACCGGAAAAATTCTCGTTGGCCAACATCCAAGTTACCAAGGGAACACGCGGGTCTTCGCCAACCTGGAACTTCAGCTCGGAACGATCGAGCGGTTGGGCTAGCATGAGCTTGTTGGTGCGAGGTTGATTTACACCGGGTGCCCTATCCTGAATTTCCTTCAAGCGTTTCGTTTGTTCGTCCAGCTCGCGTTTTTGATCCGCAATCCGCCTTGTCTTTTCTTCATCCGAGGTGCTGGCCAGACATGCTTCCGCAAGCTTGGTCGCAGCGTCTGCAACGCGTTTTTGTTGTTCGCGTTCATTGCGGCTGGTCTGAGTGACCGAAGTCGCACCGACTTGTGGGTTCTTGCGATCGAGATTTACCTTCGAAAAACAGGCTGCAAAATGATAGAAGTCATCCTGTGTGTATCGTTCGAGGGGGTGATTGTGGCATCGTGCACATCCAATGCGAATCCCAAGGAATGACTGCGCGATGCTATCCGGCAGTTCGCTCTCTTCCACTTTGCTGAACTCACCGATCGTTGTGACAAAGTAGCCCGCTTGCGGCTGCTTGACCACGTCACCCTTAACCAGAAGCACATCGCGAGCGATGTCGCTCCAAGATCGGTTGGCTGCTATCTGAGCTCGCAACCACATATGAAACGCCTTTACCCCCTTCGGACCTCGCACATCGTGGTCCCGCTCTTTTCGGTTCTGTAGAAGATCCGCAAGCTGAAGCGTCCAATAGTCAACAAACTCGGGTCGTTGCAGGAGTGACTCGATAACCTTTGCACGTTTGTCGATGTTCCTATCTGCTTGGAATGCTGCGATTTCATTAGGTGTCGGCAATATTCCGGCTGCATCCAGGAAAACCCTTCTCAAAAAAGTTTCGTCCGTACACTGGCCCGAAGGTGGCAATCGAAGCATTTGCAGTTTTTGAAACAAAGGACCGTCCAGCACATTCTGTTGAGCAGTGTAGACCTCGGTAGTGACGGTGTAGGGAAACGGAACACTAAAACTCACTACGGACACCAATCCTTGAAAGTGAACTCGTACCGCCCCTTCGCCGCTTCGTAACGGTGTCACTAACCCCGATGGTTTCACGGAAATCGTCGCATCATCGTTCGAAAAGAACTGCGCTAACCAGGTTACATCTCGCACCCGTCCATCGGCGTACTTCGCTCGCACAAGCAATTGTTGTGTTTCGCCAATTGCCATAATTCGGTGTCCTGGAAGAACCTCGAGGCTCGCGGCATCCGACTCGTCGGATATGGGACCAGGCGCTCGAGCGGCGATCCATTCTCTAAGCACATGCCACGGACGCGATTCTGGACGAAACCGAACGCCTCCTTCGTGAGGCAAGACGCCGGATGGTTTCGTGAGTAAAAGACTGCTTTCGGGGAAACCAAAATCTAACCTTCGTCCATTCACCTCGCGAGCAATCCAAGCGTAATCCCACTCCGGAGCGTAGCCTCGTAGCGACAGCCGAAATCCATTTTGGCCAGCCAGCTTGCCGTGGCATCCACCCATGTTGCAACCGTTCCTCGTCAGGATCGGCAGCACGTCTTGTTGGAAAGAAGGAACCGTCCGTTCGGAAAAGCTCGCCACGGTAACTGGAACCTTTGCCGAGAGGTCACCCACTTTTACGGTCAGAGTCGCGTGACCATCAGACACTGCACTGACGATACCTTTGGCTTCAACGGAGGCGGTGTCAGAATTATCCATCTCATACGACACTCGTCGTGTCACATCGGTCACCTTGCCGTTATCGTCTGTCAACGAAACGACTATACCATGGATAGGATCGCGGCCCGTAAGTTCGAGCTTCTCGGGCATTACGCTTAATTGGGACGCATCTGCACCTGGGCCACGCAACCCGGTCCAGTTTTCCGCCTTTGCCATTGTGAAGCAAATCAGGAAAATGACCACAATTGAAGTCGACAAAGCCAGAGGTTGTCGGGTTTGGCTGCTGCAGTTCATGGCGGGAAAGAATTTTTTGGTGGAGAGACATTGAAAATTCAATTAGGAAAGCGATGACATGTTCATTATCAATCATATTCCCACTGCTGCGAATCGTTATCTGGGATTTTTTGAAATTTGCAAATGCTCGCGAACCAGAGATGAGCATACTTTTCCTCTTTGGCCACGCCAAAGGAATTGCGTTGAGTCGTCATCATGCAACCCCCTATGAACCTATCCCATGCGTCCAAAGAAATGATTGGAAGAATTTTTAGACAACAGTTCCCGGGCCAGTCAACTACCCGAACCATAAAACAGGCACGCTTCTTACCGGCCACGAAGAGGGGCCTCGGTTTTCGCAACATGGCCCACCAGCAAGGGATAAACGAAATATCCCTTGTTGGTGTGTGCGGGGCAAACAGGGGATCGCGGAGGCACGCAATCGAATTCGACAAAATCGTCCGTTCGGCGCTTCAGACTGTTTTTAACCAAGAATCTGGGACTTACTGTGTTCACAATTTTTCTGCCGTATTATTTCTGCCACTCTTCGTTGCGCCATTGCAATAAGACCGGGTGGCAAAAAATATTCAGCACCGCGTGAAGGATGAGATTCCAAAAAAGGCCTTCAACGAGATTCTTGAGATGGAGTCCGTGTACAGCTTCAAAACACGAACCGCTGTAGGCCACTTGGATTCGTGCATTTGTTTGTCGGGTCTGCTATCATCTGAACTACCGTACCCTCCGTGTCCCGAGTAGCAACGAACGGATAGCGACCTGCACCTGGAATGCTGGTGGGTACTCGATCGACAACCAATAACGTTTGATCAGGTATGCGGGTTAAGAACGGGCGTGATTCCATGAGAGCCTTGCCATGCTTCATCTGCAGCCCGCCGTTCTGATCGATCGCTTCCGGCCAAGGCAGCAAGGGGTTGTTGATGCCTGCTAGATCGCTTTTCCACATTTGCCAGACGGAGTGGTGGCCATAGGTAAGGCATTCCTTAGGTTTTTATTTTGGAGTTTGATTATGGAATCTCGTTCGGAAAAAACGAAAGGTTTTACGTTAGTGGAACTGCTCGTTGTCATTGCGATTATCGGTATTTTGGTGGGTCTTTTGTTGCCGGCTGTTCAGGCTGCACGCGAGGCGGCTCGTCGAATGCAATGTTCGAACAACGTCAAGCAACTTGCCTTAGCATTCCACAACTATGAGGCTGCTCATAAGACTTTTCCACCTTTTGCAACACGGAACGGACAACCTCCAGGACCACCTGTACCTATCGATAATTCGGTTTGGCAGGGATACAGCGCTTTTTGCCAAGTGCTTCCGTTCATCGAGCAATCTCCGCTTCATGCCAAGCTAACCACGGATTCAAATAACTTCTTTGTTTTTTATTACGCTTCGCCAGCAACAACAGTAGTTCGAGCGACTTCGGTCCCTGCCTTTCTGTGCCCATCGGCAACGAGATGGCCTCAATCAGGAACGAACCATACCGTAAATGGACCTGGATGCAACTACGGTGTGAGCTACGGTGCGTCAATCCTTTGGAATAATTTTGCTAATCAAAATGGGATGTTTAGGAGCCAAAGTGCCCTGACCGCAAAAGCCTCCGTCAGGATTGCTGAGGTTATCGACGGTACTTCTAACACGCTCATGTTATCGGAGCATCTTTCGGGTGACGACAACCCAAATTTCTTGATGAGAGGTCAGACTTCGGAAGTAAGAACTGGCGCCGCTTTTACGAACGCAGCAGCATATCCAACCCTGGAGTATCCTTCGGAGGCCGATTTGAATACATGGGGTGCAGCTTGCCAAGCAGCGACAGTTCACCTTTCCTCCAATGGAGCACAATGGATATCTCCCTTGCCAACTCAAACCGCCTTGAACACCGTTGCGCCTCCCAATTGGAGGTTTCCTAATTGCCAGACCAATTCCAGCGGCTATTCTTCGGACAGAAATGGCGTTTACACTGCAAGAAGTATGCACACAGGAGGGGTTAACGCAGGGATGGGGGACGGTTCAGTGCGATTCGTTAGCCAATCGATTGACACGAAAACGTGGCAGTTTACAGGTGGCCGAAATGATGGCCAAGTCATTTCTACAAACGACTAAATTCACATAGCTATTTTCGCACTCCCGCATTAGGTTTGCGGTGTTTTTTTTATCGAGAAATTGGAGAATCGAATTGAAGTTCAAGATCGCGTATTGTCCGTTCGTCGTCGCGCTTTGCTTTGGATTTGCATTCAGCGGGTGTGACTCGAGAGGCACTCGAGTAGAAGTTATTGATTCGGGTGCCAAGGAGTCCATCAAACAGAGCCTTGCCTCAACCTTGGAATCGGGTTCCTTGGGTAGCGAAGAGATTTTGATTGAACAGAACATTGTAAGGCTTACTACGGAGGACGCTGAAAAAGGGGCTGAGATTACAAAACTTTTCGAAGAGCTTAAAACAGCAAAAACACCTTCGGCAGTCAAAGCGAAAGCCAAGGAAATTATCGGCAAGTTGTAATCGCAATGGCCAGAGACATTCGCCAAACAATCCTCAATCATCGCGTACAAAGGGCAACGAGCCAACCCAATCGAAAGATTCCAGGGATTTTCAACGGGGTAGCACTTACGCTGGCTATGGTTGCGTGGTGGCAGTCTGGTGGATTTTGTAGCCTCTCGAATCATTTCGCCGCGGTGGCGATTCGAGAGAGAGATTTTGACTCAGCAAGATCATGGCTGCTGTGTACCAAACGACTTCAACCTGCCAACGCATACGCCTTATTTCTAGCTGCCAGGATGGCGAGATTGCAAGATGATGTTCCAGCAATGGAGCAGCTTTTGGATGCCTCCGAACGGAGTGGAATGGAAGCCGATAGAGTGCTTCTAGAACGGCAAATGAGTCAAGCACAAAGCGGTTTCCTCGGAGAAGTTGAGCGGAAATTAACGACAAGGCTATTGGAAGGAGATCGCGAACTCGCCGAAATATGCGAGGCCTATGCAAATGGACTCGCAAAGGAGTCTCGCTTTGACGCGGCCTTGGAAATTCTGAAAGCATGGCAAGCGGATAGGCCTGATACACCACTTCCGTGGTATCGAATCGGCAGAATTGAAGAATTTCGACATCAATTTGACAAAGCGAAGAGCAGCTATCGAGCTGCGATTGCGAAAGACAAGGATTTCTTTCCAGCCGTTTTTGGGCTTGCGCGACGATGCCTCGTTGAAAACGAAGCAAACGAGTCTCGACAACTGTACAGGCAGTGTCTTCGGATGCCTAATCCGGCGGCAGCGAAGATTGGTATAGCTTTGAGCGACATCAAACTTGGGAATTTCGAGTCGGCCAAAGCACTGCTTCTAGAAGTCTCGGCATTGGGGAGCGAGGCTGCAAGGTTATCGTACGTTTCGGTCGGCGAACCGTATGAGAGATTTGTTGCAGCATCGGAGCTAGGAACGTTGCTCGTAAATGAAGGCATGTTCGAACAATCGCTGAAATTGCTTGAATCCGCGTTGAAAGAAAATCCTCGCGATGTTTCCGCACGCTATTCAAGAGGGCTTGCGCTGCGAGGACTGAAACGCGATCAAGAAGCGGAAATGGAGTTTGAATACGTATCGAAAACGAAAGATGCTCTCCAAAAAGTGAGTTCACTTACCGACAAGATCAATCGATCGAGTGATGATGTCGACTCGAGGATTGAAGTTGGAAAGATCCTAGTTCAATACGAATCGGAACGCACAGGTCTATTCTGGCTACGAAGCGCACTTGTTTATGGAGAGAACTATGCGAAAGTACACGAGGCACTAGCAGATTTTTACGAATCCCATTTGACGTTAGATCCGAATAATGTGCGACTAGCTAAATTGCATCGCGACCGTTTCCACCTTTTGCAAAAAACACAAAACTGAAATCGTTAATTTGACATCGTTGCAAGGACGGCAAGGCTAACAACAAACTGTACATGGATGGATTACCACTTCGTTTTTTTGTTACCATAAACAAATAGGTTCAAGTTAGTGCCAAGAGCCCCGTTTTAAGCAATGGAAGTTACCGTTTGCGTTGCACTGCTAGTCGTCGGATGCAAACCGTCCAGCAAGACAAATGATGCTACGTCACATAACTCAGTCGAGGCCTCATCTCCCTCGCCGTCTGAACCATCGATAAGGTTTGAAGACATCACCGCTGCTACGGGACTGAGTCATCATTATCGCAATGGCGAAGAATCCAATCAGTATGCTTACATCGAGTCTATCGGAGGTGGACTTGCGGTTTTCGATTATGATCGAAATGGTTTTCCAGATCTGTTTTTCCCTGGAGGTGGACTGATCCATACGGACCAATCCATTACTCCACTCCCGGGTACTCTATGGCAAAATGATCAATCCAAGAGTTTTACCAATGTTAGCCATGTTTCCATCGTGGACAAAGCAACCGTCTATTCCAATGGTGTTGCATCCGGAGACCTAAACAACGATGGATTTCCCGACCTGCTCGTGACTGGCTATTGTGGACTTCAGTTTTTTGTCAACCAAGGAGACGGTACATTCGTTGAACAAGCAGTTAGTTCTGGTTTGATTGATTCGCTTTGGAGCACAAGTGCGGGCCTAGGCGATCTCAATAATGACCCAAGTCTGGATGTCTATATTGCGCACAATACGGATTGGTCATGGGCGAATCACCCAGAATGCATGAGGTCGGCAACCGACCGCGAAATTTGCGCGCCTTCGGCGTTCAAGGGGCTTCCTGACGAGATTTATCGGAACAACAACGATTCAACTTTTCAATCGATCGGTTTGGAGAGTGGACTAAAGGCAGATGGTAGAGGGTTGGCCGTAGTTCTGGCCGACCTGAACCAAGACTCGAAACTGGATATCTACGTTGCGAATGACACCACTTACAATTATCTTTTTGTTAACAAGGGTGATGCGAAGTTTGAAGAGATAGGAATACCGAGCGGCGCGGGTCTAGATCACACTGGAAATCCCAATGGAAGTATGGGAATTGCGGTCCTTGACTTTGATGGAAATCTACTTCCCGACCTTTGGGTAACCAACTACGAAAATGAAACGTGCGCCTTATACTTGAATTTGGACAATAGGCCAGCAAAATGCTAAGCTTAGAGCTAAGGTCGAAGCTATGCAGAAGTTTTTTCCGGAATTGGTAATAGATGATCCAGCAAGAATTGCGATCGTTCAGTTGGCATCAAATTGGTACGACGAGAAGCGCTGGGAGATTTATATTCCCAATAGTAAATTCCAAATTTGCTTCTCGATGTCCGGTATCGGCGATGTTGGAATGCCAGAAGAATACCAATCGGTTCAAATGCCGTTCGGAAAGAGCGAATTGAAAATTAGAGAATTAGGTGACAACGATGAAAAACGGCTTCAAGTTACTTCAGATGGAAAAATGGTTTTTGATATTAAGTCACCACAGGATCTGAATCGATTGCAATTTGCGACCACATCGCCGAATCAAACGCGCCAAAGCCAACAGAACGACGCAATCATTCCGATTGTTGGATACCCCGTGAGAAATGGTTTTTCCTCACGACCGAGCGATCAAATTGCACCTTTCCTTCATCCTGAAAATCCTGAAAATAAAATTATCTTGTGGATTCAGTCAGAAGAAAAAACATTGGTTAGTCCTTGAAGTGTTCTCAATTTGTTCGACGACGACGACTGTTCCATGTTGCGTTGAACAGGTGTTCGGCGACGGTTGTGGGCGTTCCAAAGCCATTGCTTACGGCTCGGGGTGAAACGATTGGTATCCGGGATGGAACGCGTTGCGATTCCATTCCAAGGCCTCGAAGGTGGTCTCGTGGATGCGGCTTGGTTCTAGCACCGGTCTTTTTTTCCATGAAGATATCGTCTCTAAACCTCGCTCGTCGTTTGCCAAACTCGCGTCGATTCCGATGCCTATTTGTTCCAAACTGCCATTGCTTAACTTGACCGTTAAAAAGTCGGAAAGAGTCAGAGAGTCATAGACGTTGTCTTTGCCGCGCAGATCAATCCAACGAGACAATTCATTTCCTTTGTCGCTCTGGTCCCATACATCCCAGTCGTCGCACTCGGAGGCATTCCACTCAATGTAAGATTTGCTACCGGCAAAAACACACTCTTTGGCTGTGCGAACAAACGGAATCGGAAAAGGTTGCGAGTTGCTGAGGCTTACTTTCATCCAGGCTCGTTGCGAATAAGCCGTTACGTTTCGAAAATCCATCCGCAACGGCATACCCGTGCGCACGGCGCTTCGGCTTCCATTCATGTCCAACATGGAACCGGCGATTGCCAGCCAACAGTTTCCCATCTGTACTTCGGTCCGAATCGGACTTGGAACTCGCATCCAATCACATTGTCCGCGAACGAATAGTTGAGTGCAACTAATCCTTGCTGGAAGTTTCGTAGCGTTGCCAGCCAACGCATCTCCGAAATTATCTTGCAATCCGGCGTCGAGCACTATAATCGATGGTAGCGTCGCTCCCTGAAGTGCCATCGTAGCGTCCAACGAAGCAGAGCTAAACGGACTTGGATCATATGGAACGGTGATAGAACAGTTTTTAAGCTGGAGCAACGCATTCGAACGAACCGAAAAAAGCGAGCGGCGGCGAGACATGGAATGGGGTCGCCAAATCACGTCGATATCTTGAAGCACAAGTTGGTTACCCATGCACTCAATCCATGCAAGTGAGGAAACAGGATCCGTAAGTGATTCAGAACCTTCAATGCTCCATTGGCAGCGCAGCCCCGCATCGCTTTGTATGGTTAGATTGGAATTGACCGACATACTCGACTTCAAACTGGCCAGCGAAGTTGAAATCGACATGCTCTTAATCACGATCTTGTTGATTTGTGATTGGTTGGCGGCCAGCTCGATGGCTTGCTCAAGCGATCGAACGATCAAGCTGCCTTTCGTTCGATCGATCATGGAGTCGGGATCAACGATGACTGTGTCCCTAACCGAAGTATCTTGTGAAGATGCGGGGTTTGATTTCGGAGGAGGACTTGAGTTGACCAAAGTCGATGATTCGCCAGTTGCCGTTGCCTTGGTAGAGGGTTCGGCAGTTTTGCCCCCGTTCGCGTTCTTGAGCTCTTCGCTTTTCTTCTCCAATTCCGTCTCGGACGCAGCGGATGCTACTTCGGGAAAGTCGACTTTCGGGATAGGGAATGTCGCGCTTAGGTAGCTATTGCTTTGCAGCCAAAGCGTGGTTCCGAGAATCGCAGCCAGCGAAATCAGCAGCGGGATCGTCGCTTCAAACCAAGTGCGTTGTGCGGCGGCTGGAAGATTCGCCGTATTGTCTGAGGCGCTAGCCCATACCAACCCCTCGACGTCGGCGAGCGTTCGAAGGTCATGTATCAGGTCGATTGGTACCTGATACCGGTCGGAAGGCTTTTTGGCCATCATCTTGCGAAGGATCGCAATCATGGAATCGCTGATATCCGTTCGGAACAGCCGTGGGTCTTCCGGCATCTTGGTGCCGTGCATCAGAAGTTTCTGAAGAGCTGTTCCCTCTGGAAAGGGTGGCTGTCCGGTCAGCAAAAAATAGAGTGTGCAACCGAGTGAGTAGATATCGCTACGAACATCGGCTTGCCGTGGGTCGTGCGCTTGCTCAGGCGAAATGTAGTCAAAGGTTCCAAGCGTAACGCCGCTGGCCGTAAGATCATTTGTCGACTTGTCGAGTTCGGTGGTTCGGGCCAGCCCCATGTCTACTAGCTTGGCTTGGCCTGCTTGGGTTACCAATATGTTCGATGGCTTGATATCGCGATGAACTACCTTTCTCTCAAATGCATGTTGCAACGACTCGGCAACTTGACGTGTCAAGCAGACGGCATCATCGATCGAAAGCAACCCTTTCTTGATTACGAGTTCGCGAAGATTGGTCCCTTCTACAAACTCGAAGACGATATAGCTCCAATGCTCGGTTTCGCCCACGTAGTAGACGCGAGCGATATTGGGATGGTCGAGTTTGGCGGCGCTCTGGGCTTCGACACGGAATCTCCTCATGGCTTCGGCGCCACGGTCGGCAATCGGCACGACTTTGATCGCAACCTCGCGATCCAATTTCGTGTCGCGACCGCGGAAGACTGCACCCATTCCACCGGTGCCCACCAGGGACTCGATTTGAAAATGATCGAGCTGCTGTCCGATCAATTGCGAGGCGGATTGTCGGAACCCAACGAGCGAATACGGCGGATCCTGGCCTAGAGCCAAGCTCGGTGCATCTAATAGTTCATTTTGCCGAATGACGGTTTTTTCAGAATCCAGCCGTGAGATCCCACCAGCCCGGTCATTTGGCCCGGGTTTGCTTTGATGAGTGGATTCAACGGAACTGGACATGGAAACTCGCCAAGGAATTCGGTGACCCAAAAGTCTTGAGCCTTACCATTCTAACCTAGATGCCCATTGAGTGTTGTTCCAATACCGCTGGGTAAAAGTTGGCTGGCAAGCTCAAAACAACCATTTAAATCGTTTTAATCGCATTAAACCTGTCAAGTTCATCTGGGGGGAAAGCAATGTTTGGCGGGGCGAGCCGTTGCTTCCGCCACGCGACGCGGAAAAGTACCAATTGATTGTGGTTGGTCAGCGTGAATAGATTCACCACGTGTTGAATTCCCATGTGCAATTGAACAACTCATTTTACGAGGGGAGGGGCGGCGGCAGTTGTTTCACGACGATGGTCACTACCCACAGCTGACTTAAGGGCTGAAAGAGGGTGTCGAGGATACGAAAAGCCGCTCGCTGAAAGCCCACACCTTAACGCTTTATCAGCAGCACTACGCAGGTTGCTTGGCAGAGCTCGCCGCGTCCAATTTCGCCGACACCTTCACCTGTCTTTCCCTTGATAGCGATTTGGTTCGATTCGATTTGAAGAATCTCTGCGATTCGCTGTTTCATCAACTCTTTGAGTCCCGACAACTTGGGCAGCTCCAGTTGGACAACGCAATCCAAATTATTAATGGTCCAGCCGGCCTGGCGTACCGCTTGCATGGCAACTGAAAGCATGTCGGCTGAGTCGCGACCACGGTTTTCCTCCGAGGTGTTGGGAAACAACTGTCCAATGTCCGGCAAACCCGCCGCGCTAAGAATGGCGTCGGTGATTGCATGCAACAACACGTCTGCGTCCGAGTGCCCCACAAAATGGAAATCTTCGTCCAGACGCATACCACCCAAGATCATCGGTCCGCCCGAAGCGATCCGATGCGAGTCAATGCCTAAGCCGATACGCATAGCTGACAACCCATTCATGTTTTGGGAAGCCACTACGCTATACCTGCCGGATTAAAATACTCCGGCTCCGAGCCCTCTTTCCATTTGATGTTGCAACCGATGCTGGGGCGCTGTTCGCTAGAAACCACCTTGCCTGCGAGTATGCAATCCAGGGCAGCGCGGAGATCTTTTCCGGTCAATGGTTTGTCCGTCTTAGGCCGCGAATCGTCCAGTTGCCCACGATACACTAGCCGATGGGCGGAGTCGAAAACGAAGATATCGGGCGTGCAAGCGGCGTTGTAAACCATCGCGATCGATTGATCTGCGTCATAAACGTAAGGAAACTTATAGCCTTGTTTGGCCGCCTCTGCCTTCATCATTTCTGGACTGTCTTCTGGATGTGCGACCACATCGTTAGAGCTGATCCCAACAAAGCTAACCCCTTTCGGCATGTACTCATTCGATACGCGAGTCAATTCAGGTGCAACGTGCTTTACATAGGGGCAGTGATTGCACATAAAGATGATTACCAGTGCCTGCATGTCGCGAAAATCGGACAAGGAGACACGTTGACCATCTGTGTTTGTCAGTGTGAAGTTGGGCGCCTGCGTCCCCAAAGGGAGCATGGTGCTGGCGGTTCGAACCATCTGAATGTTTCCTTCTTGTTGACTGTAGTGGCCAATCGATCTGTGATCGCTGAATACTGCTTACACGGAACGAGTGGCTATCGACCTTTGCCGGAGTAGACCACGTTCTCGGTGACTATTTTATCCATGAAGATGTCATGGCTTTCGGCTGGAATTTTTTCAAACATTTGGCACTCAAAGGCCAGAGCGATCAGGGGCGCCTCGAGTCTTGCGTGTTGTAGGAGTTTGTCGTAGTAACCTTTTCCGTGACCGGTTCGTCCACCATTTCGGTCAAATGCAACTCCAGGCACCATGACCAAATCGAGATCGGTAGGTTGGAAGTGTTTGGATGCGACGGTGCGGAGTTCGTTTTTTGGCTCGAGGATGCGGTACATTCCCAACTCCAACTCCTCCATGTTTTCAAGCCAGAATAGCTCCAGTTCGCCATCGAGGCAGTATGGGACGACGATGCGTTTACCGCTGGCGAGAGCGGAGGGAAGTGCCTGGCGGGTACGCACTTCGTCTCGGACATCCACATAAAACATGACGGTTTTGGCCGAATGGTATTCCGGTAGCTCCATGAATCGATCGACTATTTTGGCGGATACCGCATCTTTTTCCAGTTGGGCGCGTCGGTTTTCGTGAGCCTGTTTACGAATTGCGGTCTTCAATTCAAAAAGTCCGGAAACAGCAGCGTCGTCCATCAGTTGGGTCCTTGGAGTCAATTTTCGAAAAATATTTGTCTGGTAGTGCCGTCATAGCATGGTAGCAAGGCCTTCCCTTCCTTCCAATCCGCAAGCGATCCTGCGTTCAGAAAATATGTGAAACTCAGGTTTTGTAGGGATCTGGCCAAACTATTTTCTGGGTATTTCCGGAAAGGGCGACTTCCGGCAAACTTAAACCGGGTCAAAACTTGTGCATACCTAACCTGCAAATTACCCTTAAGGAGTTGGGTAAAACCATTGTCATTCCGAAACCAAGTCTTGTTAGGCCGTCATGTACGAGTTGCTTCCCTATATTTGGATTCTCTTTATGGTAGGTTTGATCGGGGCAACGATCACGGTTGCAATGATGGGACGTCCCAAGAAGGCACCCAAAAAGGCTCCGGACCCGATCATTGACGTAGCGGCAGATCCATTGGCAGAATCCGATCCCGTTCTCGATTTTGGCGACGAGCTTGCGCAAATGGATAAAAAATAGGTATCCTTTGGGTAGTAATGCAAGCCGCAAAATAAAAACTACCAGTACGAACGACAAGCAACGAGCTGATGCAGAAGTTAGCCAATGGGGTCAATTGGGATTGGTCCGTCGATGGCTGGATCATCGTTGCGGGCGCGCTGTGCGCGGTTGCGGCTTCCTTGCTTGGTAATTTTCTGGTTTTACGTCGACTCAGTTTGATGGGTGACGCGATTAGCCATTCGGTTTTGCCTGGCATTGCGGCCGCCTTCTTGTTCAGCGGGACACGGGGATCCGTTGTTGTCTTGATCGGTGCAGCCAGTATGGGGCTTCTGACTGTATGGTTGACCGAGTTGATTCGAAAATACGGCAAAGTGGAAGAAAGCGCTGCCATCGGAGTAGTGTTTACATCGCTTTTCGCGGTTGGCCTCATCATGATGGTGCGAGCAGGAGACAAAATCGACTTGGACCCGTCGTGTGTGCTCTACGGCAATCTCGAGACGATTATCTTGGATACCGTAGCAACTCCCATTGGTGCCGTTCCTCGCGTGGTGATCACCATCAGTCTCGTTTGTATGCTCAATGCCATTTGCATTGCGGTCTTCTTCAAGCAATGGCAAGTTTCGACGTTTGACCCGCTTCTTTCCCAGGCACAAGGCATTTCGCCTACGTTGTTTCATTATGTGTTGGCGTCGTTGGTGGCTGTGACTTGCATCGCAAGTTTTGAGGCTGTTGGAAACATTTTGGTCGTCGCCATGCTGGTTGTCCCAGCGTCCACTGCGTTTCTGTTGTGCAGACGGTTGGAGACCATGATCCTATTGAGCATCGTGCTTGGATCCGCGTCGGCCATTTCGGGGCATTTGCTGGCGATAACGGTTCCGGTTGCCTTTGGATTTCGATCGGTCAATTCGGCCGCGATGATGGCGGTGACGAGCGGCCTTTTTTTGGTTTTGGCGGTGGTGGCGAGCCCCAAGGCTGGAGTGCTCATTCGATTGCTAGAGCAACGCACGGTTGCTCGAAAAATCGTAGGTGAAGACATATTGGCGTTGCTCTATCGCCAATCGGAGCGAACGATTCCCGCGGACACCACTGCAAAAAGCGAGGCACTCCCAATGCGAGACATCGCAAACCAACTTAAAATAAGCCATAAGAAAATGACTTCGGTTGCGTCCGATTTAGTTCGAGAGGGTTGGGTATCCATGACCCAAACGTCGGTAACGCTCACTAGCGAAGGACATCGTGTGGCCCAAAACTTGATTCGTTCCCACCGACTGTGGGAGCAGTACCTGTCTGTTGAGGTTAACGCCAGCGACGCTAGGTTGCATGCGCAAGCGGAATCACTGGAGCACTTTACAAATTCATCGCTACGTGGCAAGCTAGATGTGGAAACCGGCCTATCCACGCTGGATCCGCACGGTCGCAGTATTCCACCGGAGGGATAGTTTTGATGGTTCGATCGGTTGTGCGATGGAGTGCCCGTTGCGTATTATTATTGGCGGCAACAATGCTCGGTGTTGGTTCCTTTCCTGTTGCACGCGCCAGGCAAATCTTTCCCAACGAAGTGGATAATCGCCCGCCAGTTAGTTCCAGCAACGACGACGAGCTTGGTGACATGAAAGAAAATGCAAAGCCTTGGAACTTACCTTTGCCAACTCTCGGTGGCAAACAATTTTGGACCGATTACCGTTGGTGGCAGGGTTGGCGAATTCAATACAATAGCACTCTGGACCACTGGCGATTGCTCGACCCTAATGCGGTGAGAAGGGCCTGGGGTGGACGGCAAGCGATGCTCGATGAGCTAAGTCGAGTCAGTGCATCAAACCAGGTCGAGTCCAATCCAACCGAAGTCGTTCTCTTGGTGCATGGCTTGATGCGAACAGCCAGCAGCATGGATCCGATTGAGAAAGAGTTAGCTCGGGTGGACCGCGATCGGATGATTTTGCAGCCAGATTTCGCAAAAAAACGGACTCCCATTTCTTTTTCCTATGCAAGTACACGCGATCCGATCTCGATTCATTCCGCCGCATTGCGAGAATTGGTTGAAAACTTGCCGGGCCAACCAAGAATAAGCATGGTTGGGCATAGTCTTGGAAATATTGTTTTTCGACAAGCTATTGGTGAATGGCAACGAAACGGTGATCCAAAAAAAGTACTATCGCGATTGAATCGTGTTGTTATGCTAGGCCCTCCGAATCAAGGCTCGTCGTTCGCAGCGAAATTGTCGCGATTGGGGCTTTTTGAAACCGTCACGGGAAACTCTGGGATGCAACTTGGGCCAGCGTGGGATCAGTTTCGCAACGGGCTCGGTACACCACCATGTCCCTTCGCCGTAGTAGCTGGCGATATTTCCAAGAGTCCGATTCAGAATCCCTTGCTTAGCGGCCCTAGCGATGGCGTCGTTACCCTCGAAGAAGCTGCGTTGGATGGGATGGCAGAGATCGCATCGGTACCGGTCGTTCACTCCTTCCTGATGAGTAATTCCTCCGTAGTCCGAGCCACTGTCTCGTTTCTATCCGGAAATGGACTCAAGGACGCGCTGGATGCCAATAAATAATAGTGAAAAATCGATAGTGAGAATCCTATGAAGACGCGATGGAACGAACACGAGGAACCCAGCAGCAAGGATATTCGCGATGAAATACTCCGCAATTTGCTGATGATGAAGCCCGGGGAGAGCATTTGCCCGTCCGACATCGGTCGTACTTTTGGCTCAAAATGGCGGGAGCTGATGACCACAGTTCGCGAAGTTGCGTCCGACATGGTCCGCGACGGGGCGATTGAAGTCACACAAAACGGCGAGGTTGTCGATATCGACGAGAGGAAAATCGAAACGCTCAAAGGGCCGATTCGGTTGAGACTAGCCAAACGAACCTTGTAAGGCGCGGGATAGTTTAATTTCTACTTATTAACCAGGTGGCACGAGTGGCACGGGTGGCACGTCCCTGAGGTACGAAGGGCGTGGTGAATCGCTAGATTCAAATGCCACACTTCCCACGCCCACACTAATCGCTTTGGGCGAGCCACACGTTTATCAAGCCGCTGTCTATCCGCTCGTTTTTTCTGCAGGGTCTTGAATTCTGGTTCGATCTTGTAGCATCTTGGATTGATTGAAGGCATAATAAGTCGCAGGAATAGTCCGAAGGCGTGCGTCGGATCCGTAGTCATTAATTTTTTTCTGTTTGTCCCAACGAAGTTGAGTTGACGATGCGCAAGAAATTTATAGTTTACAACGCTGTTTTCGTGTTCAGTGTTGCGATGAGCCCGACTCTGTTGGCACAAGCACCGGTCGAAAAGGTCGATACAGCCACCATCGATAAAATCAAAGAGGAGGGCTTACAGCGTTCTCAAGTGATGGAGTCCATCAGTTACCTGACAGATGTCCACGGCCCTCGATTGACCGGATCGCCGCTTACCAAAATAGCGGGCGAGTGGACAAAGGAAAAGTTGACCGAATGGGGACTGGAAAACTCGCACCTTGAAAGTTGGGGGCCCTTTGGTCGAGGCTGGACACTCGAGTCGTGCACCGTGAACTTGGTAGAGCCGCACTATTCCGGATTGATCGCTTACCCAAAAGCTTGGACGCCGAGTACCTCCAAGACCATTCGAAGCGAACCCATCTACTTGGATGCATCGACTCCAGAGGAACTCGAAAAGTATCGAGGCAAGTTAGGTCGTGCGATTGTTATGATCAGCCCACCTCGAGAAGTAAAACCACTATTTGATGCACCAGCAACACGTAAGACCGATGCAGAGCTACTGGGTCTTGCCAACGCGGATCCCTCAACGCCACGTCGTCGAGGTGGCCCCGGTGCAGGTGGCCCCGGTGCAGGTGGACCTGGCGCAGGTGGACCTGGCGCAGGTGGGCCTGGCAGATTTGGTGGACGAGGAGGCCGAGGTGAGCCAGGGGCTCCAGTTGCAACGGGTGATGCGACTCCAACACCGGCGGCAGACGCGACCGCTACACCTGCTCCGCGGCCAGAGAGCCGTAACGTGCAAGCGGACAAGTGGCAAATGGCCTACGATGAAGGTGCATCGGTTGTTCTCGAACCAGGCCGTGGAGACGGGGGTACGGTATTCGTCCAATCCGCGACCATGCCGCGAAAAGCAGATCCCGCTGGCCGAGAAACCTTCAATCCATTTAGCAGTGGACCTCGACCGTGGGCGACGAATCCGCCCGATGTATTGCCGCAGTTGGTGTTGGCAGCGGAACATTACAATCGCATAGTGCGTATGATCCAACGGGGTGCGCATCCCAAACTTTCGATCGACATTGAATCTCAATATCACGATGGCGATGTGAATAGCTTCAATATCATTGCCGAAATACCAGGCACGGACCTTAAGGATGAAGTCGTCATGTTAGGCGGTCACTTCGATTCCTGGCATGCGGGTACGGGAGCGACGGACAATGCAATCGGTTGTGGAGTCGCGTTAGAAGCCGTTCGAATTTTGAAAGCCATCGGGGCCAAGCCGAGACGAACTATTCGCATTGCATTGTGGACAGGCGAAGAGCAGGGGTTGCTTGGCTCTCGAGCTTACGTTTCCGACCATTTTGGAAGTCTCAAAACTCCGACGCGTGCCCCTGGTGGCGACGGTGCCGGCGACGCACCGCGCGAGCGTCCGAAGGCGACATACGAACTCAAAGCCGAACACGAGAAATTTTCCGCTTATTTCAATCTGGACAATGGGACCGGAAAAATTCGCGGTATCTATATGCAAGGAAACGAAGCGGTTCGGCCGATCTTCCGTGCCTGGCTTTCTCCATTTGCCGATATGGGCGCGACCACGATCACTTCATCGAATACAGGTGGAACGGACCATCAGTCTTTCGATGGGATCGGTTTACCTGGATTCCAGTTCATTCAGGACCCTCTAGAATACGATACACGTACCCACCATTCCAGCATGGACGTATACGAACGCATTCAAGCGGACGATGCAAAACAAGCGTCCATCATCATGGCGACGTTCGTATATCAAGCGGCAATTCGGGACGAAAAACTTCCTCGAAAGCCTCTCGAAGGCGAAATCGTGACAGCCGCTGCGACGACAGCGACGTCGGTCAGCGTTCCTCAGGTTCCAGCCCCAGCAGTCCAGTTGCAGCCTTCCGGATCCGAATAGCTGCAGACACATCGACCTCATATTTGGATATTCACGCTCGAATATGAGGTCTGGGCTGTCCATACCCTCTGAAATCCCATTAAGACTGGAGTCGAGTTGGTTTGATACCCTTGTTGGATTGGAAGCCGATTGGTTACACTATAGGGGTGGGATGTGCGAACGACGCACAGGCGGTCCCGCAATTCGATAGTCATCTGAGCCGTTTGGCTTGGAACATGCATCCCTGGAGTCCGGAATGAAAAAGATAGAAGCCATTGTTCGACATTTCAAGTTGGAAGACGTCAAGAACGCACTCACCGAACAAGGCATCCATGGAATGACCGTCAGCGAAGTGCGTGGTTACGGCCGCCAAAAAGGACATACGGAAATCTATCGCGGTACGGAATACGCTGTTGATTTCGTTCCCAAGGTCAAAATTGAAGTCGTTTGTGCCGATGGCGAACTTCAAACTGTCATCGACACCATAGTAAAGACAGCCCAAACGGGCCAAATTGGTGACGGTAAAATTTTTGTTTCCGAACTTCAAACTGCGGTGCGGATTCGAACCGGTGAAACCGGTCAAGACGCCCTGTAATCAAGACGCCCTGTAAGTCGTCCAATCAAATTGTCATCCTTACACCCGCAAGTAGTCAAAGCGCGTTCGCAATTGGCGGACGCGCGTCTAAAGGCGGCTGGTCTGCATCATTCCGGCGCAACCGGACCACAGGTCTGCTTTGCGTGGGCGGATCAGGTCGACCAAGTTATCTACGACTTGATCCACGCGGCCGTGGAGGGTTTGCCGACACCCCTGGACCCCTCTTGCTTTGCATTTGTTGGTTTGGGTGGGTACGGCCGCAGGGATCTTGCCCCTTTCTCGGATATCGATTTGATGTTGCTCTATCGCGGGGTGAGCGAGTCTCAGATCACGCCGTTGGCTCGTGCGATAGCACAAATGATCGTGGATGCTGGACTGCAACTCGGTTTTACCATTCGAACCCCATCCCAAGCTCGACAGGCCGCTTGGTCGGACGCGACGGTCCTAACCTCTTTGGTTGAAATGCGGTTGGTGGAAGGAAGTCAGACACTGTTCGATGCATTCCTGAATGCGTTTCGTATTGGCTGCAAACGTCGTTCACGAAGACTAGCCGCCTTGATCGAGAAAGAGCGATTTGTTGAACGCCAAAAGTTTGGCGAATTGGTCTACCTGCTACATCCGAACGTCAAACGATCGCGAGGATGTCTGCGCGATGTTCAAATTGTTCGTTGGATCGGCTTCGTATGCTTTGGCGAGAAGGACCCCGAGCAGTTGGTGGAGATGGGCTTGCTAGCTCAAGAGGATTTCCGAGCGATTCGGGATGGATACCAGTACTTGCTTCGCTTGCGCAATCAATTGCATTTTTTGGCCGGGCGAGCGCAGGATTCTTTGGATCGTCCAAAACAAATTGAATTGGCAGCTTGGTCGAAGTTCGTGGGAACGGATGGCGTGTTACCGGTCGAAGAATTCATGCAGCAGTACTTTGAATTCACAAGCGAAGTGCGATACAGTTCCGCCAACTTCGTCGGAATGGCTCGTTCTCGATTGACTTTGTTCGGATACCTGTCCCGATTCATCGCCTGGCCTATTCGCAAGGGCATTCGGTTGGGAGTCAAGGAGATTTGGGCAACACGGGCTGGGCTTGAAAAGTTGCAATCGGATCCCGCGAAAGTGCTTGAACTGATGCAGGTAGCCAATCGATACGTGCGGCGTATCGAGCACAAGACTTGGCGAACGATCCGACAGGCTATGCTTAGGCGTCGCGACGATCGAGTCGGCAGCGAGGCCATCAAGCGATTCTTGCAATTGATTGCGCAACCTGGTCGTCTTGGCGAAATCCTGAGGCGATTGCATGAATTGCGAGTGCTCGAACAGATCATCCCTGCCATGCGCCATGCGCGATGCTTGTTGCAATTCAACGAGTATCATAAGTACACCGTCGACGCGCATTGCATTCGTTCGGTGGAATGCGCCGGGGAGTTTGCCAAGTCGGATGACGTTTTAGGGCGCGTGTACCGTGGCTTGCAGAATAAGATGATCCTGCACTTGGCTCTCCTGTTGCATGATCTAGGAAAGGGATTTCCGGAGGATCATAGCGAGGTAGGCCGAGAGATCGCCGAAGAGACGGCTCAATTGTTCAATCTGTCAGATGCCGATCGAGAATTGCTCGTGTTTCTAGTGCATCAGCATCTGCTCATGGCCCACACTGCGTTTCGATTCGATCTTTCGCAGAAGGATCCGATCATCCATTTCGCAAAGCAAGTTGGCTCGATCGAGCGACTACAAATGCTGATGGTTTTGTCTTGCGCCGATTTGGATGCGGTTGGGCCGGGAGCGCTGAACGATTGGAAGCTCAGGCTTATTTTACAACTCTACGATGCCACGGAATCTCAATTCCGCTGCGACAGTCCCGATCAACGCTTTCTCGATATAGTGGCGACGCAGCGGACAGCCGTCAGGGCTCATCGGACAGCCGAGGAACGAGAGAATAGTTGGTGCAACGAACAAATCGAAGCTATCCCGTCCGGATACTTGTTGTCCATAAAGCCGAAAGACTTGATGGATGAACTACGCCGAATACGCCAATTGACTGCGGAAAAACCGGTGCAAGCCTGGGGGAATTTTATGCCCAAACAGGATGCCACCGAGTACGTGACGGCCGTTCGACAAGAGCAGTCCACCGGATTGTTTCATACGATTGCGGGTGCATTGTCAAGCCAAGGGCTGAGTGTGTTGTCGGCAGAAATCCACACCCAGCCTGGCCGCATCGCCTGGGATCGCTTTGTGGTTCAGGATGCAGACTACGAAGGTGCACCACCACCCTACCGAATCGAACAAGTCTGCAAGCACTTGGTGCAGGCTGTGGATTCCAAGGATTCAAAACCCCCTGTTTTTCGTCGAATCTGGAAATCTCAGTCCACTTTCGACGCAGCCAACGCGAGGATTCAACCCACCCAAATCCGATTCGACAACAGCACTTCAGAGAGCAACACCATCATTTCGGTCTTTGCCTACGATCGAATAGGTTTGCTTTATGATATTTCCAAGACGCTCTTCGATCTAAAGCTGGATTTGCAAGTGGCCAAGGTCAGTACGCACTTAGACCAAGTCGTTGACGTGTTCTACGTGACGGACTTAGACGGTCAAAAAATCACGGAACCGACTCGACTCTACACGCTTCGGCATAGCCTCTTAAGAGCCATCGAGTCCGACGAACCTCGCATGGAAAAGCCCCAAACGTAGTCCAGCGCTCTCCAGCGCAGCGGCGGAGCATTCCAGAAATGCATCAGGACGCGACAGCGCGCAACCCTTCAGGGCGATTTGTTGGGCCAGCCAATCGCTTGGATTGGGATGTCGCTCGATTTTCACTCATGGACGGTTGCGTGGACTGTTGAGTTGGGAATTGGACCAAGCTATTCGATGACAACGGTGGTGCCAACGACTGCTCGCTGTCGGATCGATCGATTTCGAACGTGCTGCCGACACGGCAACGCACGAAGTCATCCGATAACTGGGTCAGTGCAGAGTCGATTGCCTTGGACGACATCCGGGGTGCCATTGGTGCCATGGCCGAGGTCACGATCGGAACGCTGCCTCCAGCTGGTGGGTCAGCGATGTCCTGTGGATTGGTATTGCCTGCGGCGAGAGCAAAACTTGTCGACGCAAAAAGCGAACCGGATATCACACCAACAGCGGCGGTGTATTCATAGACTTTGTCGCTTGCATTATCGACAATCCATAGCGAACTTGGGCTGGCAGGATTGAGCGTAATGCCGGTAGGACTGCCCCCGCCTCCATTCATGGTCCAACTCCCGATCGCAGTGCCGGAGAGCGAGTACTTGTAGACCTTGTCACTGCTGCCGTCGTCCACAACCCAGAGGGAAGCACCGTCAGTGACGATGCCTTTGCCGTTCGAGTTGCTACCGTTCAGGCTAAAACTGCTGGCCGCCGTCTGGCTGCCAGTCAGGCGGCTCGCGGCTCCGGCGTATTTGAAGACCTTGTCAGTTTTGTTATCGACGATCCATACATCGGTTCCATTTGTCGTGATCCCTTCAGGCTGAGCCGCACCGGTCATGGTTCCTACGGTCCACGATCCAAGTAACGCGCCGTTCGTGCTATAGACATAGACTTTAATTAATGCGAAAAAGTTAAAAAAAGAAGCCTGCGATAGGACCAGGTCTAGGATCGCGTCCGTCGCAGTTTGATCTTCCGGTGGCCGAATGGGTGGCACGCTCTCACGCATGAACGGGCGTGTGAATCGCTAGTTTCATTTGCCAAGCTTCCCATGCCCATCGCAATGTCGCTAGTAGGAGGCTGTGATTTTTTGAAGCCGAAGAAAGTACTCATCACACTCCGTGTTATGTTGCCTCAAAAACCAAAGGTTTTTGAACTGCGGAAATCACACGGAGTGTGATTGGTACTGTAAAATCACATCCTTTGGGCATGCCGCCATGCTTTCCGGCTTTACTAGCAAAAAGAACAATTTCTTGCATCATCATGCTTCGGTCGATGCGCCGTGTTCTCAACCCGCTAATCTTGGCGTGGGGCGTGCCAGATGCGGACACTGCCGTCGTGGATGGCCGCAGCGAGGTGCTGGCCGTCCGGAGAAAATGCCAGCGAGTTGACTTTCTGCGGCAGGTCGCGGAAGACGAGTAGTTCTCGTCCGGTCTCGACCTGCCATAGGCGAACGGTGCCGTCTACGCCACCGCTCGCCAGGGTCTTGCCGTCGGGAGAGAATGCGACGAAGCGAACCTCGCCCTTGTGGCCCAATAGGATCTGCGGCTTCATTTCCAGTGCAGCGAGATCATAGAGTTTGACCCTACCGTCGTTGTTCCCCGTCGCCAACATCGAACCGTCGGGCCGATACGCCAAGCCAATGATCATCGACGTGTTCTGATAAATGTGATAGATTTCCTTACCGTTTGCCATATCCCACAATCGCAACACACCGCCATTGTCAGCCGAGGCCAATGTCTTGCCCTTGGGATCGAACGCCAATCGATGTAGCAATTGCTTAAAACCTCTGCGATCGTTTTGTCCTTGGATGACAAATCGCTCCTTACCTGTTCGGAGGTCCCATACCCGAATCACAGTTTCATACCCCGCCGAGGCCAACAGCGATCCGTCGGGTGAAACGGCCAAGCACTTGATCGGTTCAGTGTTCCCCAGGAACGTTGTCTTTGATTTTTGCGTGGATATATCCCACAAGGCCACCGTTTTGTCGTAGCTTGCGGTTGCTAATGTGCCGTCACCAAGGAACTGCACTTCGCTCACCATGCCGCGGTGCCCACTCAAGTTACCATTTTTCTTACCTGTAGATACGTCCCAAAGCTTCAGCGTCTCGACATCCCCACCGACTTCATCGTCGTATCCCACGGCCAGCGTTTGACTGTCGGGGGAGAATGCGACCGACCATGCTTCTTGTTTGGGATGTCCCTGGAGCGTTGTCGTTGGGGGGCAGTCACGCAAGGTGCACCAGTAGACGTCTGCATCACCGTCATCTTCGGCCTGACCGCCGATTACCAGGCTTTGATTGTCGGGTGAGATGGAAAGGCTTGCCACGCTAGTCTTCAACTCAAGGATCTTCGGCAGTCGTTTGCCGGTGGCAAAATCCCAGAACGTGACCGGCGATGAAGGACGACTGCCAATTGCGAGCAGCCTCCCGTCAGGGGAAATTGCCATACTTATTGCATCGCCTGCTAGCCCCTCGCACCGGTAACGCACGGCGCCTGTGCGTGCGTCGAGCACGATCGCAATTGAGTCGCCCGCCTTCCATGGTGCGACTATCAAGCTCTTGTTGTCCGGGCTGAAAGACAGGTCTTTTGCAATTCCTGCGAATTCGTCCGATTGCGATACTCGGCTTCTGCGATTGATATCCCAGGTTTCCACGCGAAAAGCCGGTGCCTCGGGAGCGGACCGGATGTTTAGCGCAACAGACAAGAGGTAGCCATCGTCCGAGAGTGCGAGGGAGTCCGCGTAAAATGGAACACCGAGCGGAAAAGAATCTACCTGCTCCTGTGCCGTGTTCCACAGTCGGATTTCACCCAAGGGAGACAAGGGAATATATGCCACACGTCGGCTGTCGCGGGCGATATTGATAATTTCGTAATGCCCGGTGCTCGGCGATTCGTGCCGACTAAGCTGTCGGCCCGTTGCGACATCCCACAGGGTGAACTCACGCGGAGTACTTTTCTCAGAGGGATTGCCGCCCATGCAAAGCAGTTGTGCTCCTTCGCCCGAAAACTTTGTGTTGAGCAAACTGGGATACGATTGTCCAAGGGTCAGACGCGAGGCGTTGCGATGTAGTCCTGTGGTCGCGTCCCACGTATTCAGGACCAAGTCGCGGCCGATCGACGAGAAAAACGTCCCGTCTGCCGAAAACCGAACTTCAGCCCATTTTGAGTGGTGCGTAGTCAGCCGGCGTGGTTCTCGAATCGCTTCCGCCGATAGGAACCGCCACTCAAACCCGCGCAGGTCTCCGGCGGCGGAGGACGGTAGTTGGGCCGCAAGAGTCTCTTGCATAATCGCAAATTGGCGGTTCTCGCGCAATACCTCAGCCAACCGAATCTGCCCGGCATAGTTCTCCAGACGTTCGAGATGCTCACTCGCTTCGGCGCGGCTAAGCGCTTGAGCCAGTTCACGATTATGGTGTCGTAATTCGAGCGAATAAAGACACACGCCTGTCAGCAAAAGTAGCAACGCTATCGCTACCGTGATCGAGGTCAAAAGCGCGACTAAATTCCGTTGCGAATATTTTTTCAAGCGATAAGAGACCGACGGGGGGCAAGCTTCGACCTGTCGGCCATCAAGGTAGCGTTCAATATCGGCGGCGAAGTCACTGGCGGAGCTGTACCGACGATCTCGATTTTTTTCGATCGCCTTCATCACAATCCAATCCAGTTCGCCGCGAAGTTGCTTGCCCATTCGCTTTGGCTCCAACTGCCGCCTGTCTGAGATAGTGGACAGGGCCTCGGCATTCAGGGTACTGATTCGGACACTCGGGCGCGGTGGTTCGACCTCCCGAATGATGCGACGCATCTCGTCGCAACCTACTTTTTTAAAGGTCTCCATCGCAAACGGAGTACTCCCGGCGATCATTTCGTAGAGCAACACTCCCAACGAATACACGTCGCTGCGAGTGTCGACGTCCATACTACTCTGTCCAGCTTGTTCTGGACTCATGTACATCGGAGTGCCAATCATCTGATTGAAGTTGGTGTATAGGCTTTGATCACTCAAATTCTGCCCGATCGCCTTCGCCACACCAAAATCGATCACTTTTACGACGGCTATCGTATCGTTCGTCGCGACGATTACGTTGGATGGCTTGAGATCCCGGTGGATAATCCCTTTCTGGTGGGCGTGCTGGATCGCGTGACAGACTTGCAAGAACAGATTCAGCCGGTCGCGATTTCCTAGTTTGTTCGAGTCACAGTGTTCGGTGATCGGTAACCCCTTGACCAATTCCATGATGAAGTACGGTCTGCCGAGTTCCGTAGTTCCTGCGTCGAACACTTTGGCGATGTTCGGATGTTCCATCAGAGCCAGAGCTTGGCGTTCCGCCTCGAAGCGAGAGATCACTTCCTGGCTATCCATACCCGGTTTAATGATTTTGAGAGCCACTTTGCGACGAACAGGCTTGTGCTGTTCAGCGACGAAAACAATTCCCATGCCTCCTTCACCAAGTATCTCGCGAAGTTTAAATGGGCCGATGGTGCTACCGACTTTCGACGTTAAAGTATCAGACCGTAGGTTGCCGTCTGAAGGAGCATGTGCGGCTGTCGCGACTGCACCGGCTGGCTGGTCTAGGAAACTACCTGCTTCGAAGTGTGCCCTCACGAGCGCTTCGACCCGTTCATACAACTCCACATCGGAACCACAACTTCGTTTCGTGAAGGCAGCCCGGGCAACGGGATCGGTAATAGAGATAGCTTCGCAAAATACGGTATCAAGTCGGGGATTGTCATTCGACATGTGTGGTTCTCCAATCTTAGAGCACCAAACCGATTGCGCTCGACGATCACAGGGACCGCGAACGCTCGGGGTGACGCGACGGGCCGGGCATATCCCACATCATCGCAATCGGTTTGGCGTCCTAAGACAGTTTGGATAGTGATTTCATCGTGATGGCAAAAAGTTTAAAAGCGCGTCCTCGAGCGAATCCAACCGAAAACGGCCAGCGGCCTTTTATCCTCGAACAGTTCGAAACGGCGGCGATTGTAAAAGCGAATAAGACCATTTGTCTTTTTCCCTCGGCTTGATCGATTTTTTTTCAGGAATTACATGTTCCTATCCGCGTCGTGGCTGGGCTGCAAGTTTTTCCGAGCGTCATCATCAGTGCGAGATCCATCCGGAAAACAGCTCACGAATTCTACGGGAATTTCAATTCTTTTTTTCGGACAAAGCGTCATACAACCAGGCTCGGGCAACCATCCAGTGCCGCTTGGCAGTAGCCAGTGAAATGCCCTGGCAATCGGCGACTTCTTCCAAAGTAAGACCCGCGAAGTAACGCAATTGCACGATAGCAGCTTTTTCTGGCTCAACCGCTTGTAGGGCCGTTAAGGCTTCATCCAACGCAAGAAGGTTGTCGAAATCTTGATTCGGAGCACTTGTCGCTGCAACGTCCAGGTTTACTCGTTGAAGCCCACCGCCATTCTTTTCGCGGCGCTTGCGTCGGGCGTTTTCAATCAGAATGCGTCGCATCGCTAGGGCGGCGGCTCCAAAGAAATGCCCTCGGCTGTTCCAACGTTGTGGTTTTTCTACGTCTACAATCCGAATGAACACGTCATGAACCAACGCAGTAGCCTGCAACGTTTGCCCAGGATTCTCATGAGTCAATCTCGCCGCCGCGAGTTTCCGCAACTCGTCATAGACCAGCGGCAGCAGTTT
>JAYTVM010000015.1:0-8999 GCA_043743995.1 Pirellula sp.
CTACGGAAAATGCAAGCAATGTTCCTACCGGAAGAAAGGCCACTCGTGCAAACTTCATGGGGTTGACTCCGTTTTGGGTGTGATTTTGTGTTCGTATCAATTTCTATCCGACCGTAGCGAAATCCGTGAGAATTCAGACGATTTCAACTCATCGCGTCGACTACTAATCATAGCAATTCTCACATCGAGTTGCAAAAAGTTTTGTTTCGTTCTGCGATCTAGCCTTTCCGGTTGGTCGGGCCTGGCCGTGCAGGTTGGTCGGGCCTGGCCGTGCAGGTTGGTCGGGCCTGGCCGTGCAGGTTGGTCGGGGGCTCGTCCCCCACCAACCTTGTTTTGGCGTACTAACGGACGGCACTCACGAATCGCCGCGTTCCCCTCGGCATTGCCCGCCTCCGGCGGGCAATGCCGAGGGGAACGGAAATTGGGACGCCCAATTGTAGTACGCCAAAACGCATCCGACGGGGGCGAGCCCCGTACGGATGGGCTAGCGATCAGCGAGGAGTGACTCTTTTTCGTTTAACGGCAATACCGTTCAAGGAAGCCCAATTTCGCAAAGATTTCGTTTAACCGTTAGCCGTAGGCGAACGTTAGTTGTATCGAGTACGCCTTCGGCTGACTGTTAAACAAATAATTGAACGGTATTGCGTTTAGCCGTTAGCCGAATTGCGTTAAACGATTTAATCAAGTAGGACAGTCATTGCTCGATCGGTCCTAACCGCGAATATCGTAGCAAAGAATCTTGTCTTGCTCGCGGATGTACAGTTTCCCCTCTAGGATTACTGGATGGGACCAACTCGGTCTTGCTCCATCTCCACTTCCAGGGATTTTGAAAGAGCTGACTTCCTTATATTCTGCAGGATTAGCCTCGACCAGCGCCAAAACGCCATTCTGATAACGAATGTAAAGGCGATCACCTCCTCCGATGACTACCGCCGATCCAGATCCAGACCCTTTGGTCGCCCATTTAATATCGCCGGTCATCAAGTCAGCGCAGTAAGGACGCCCAGCGTCATCGGAATCACCATACAAGTAGTCTCCAACCAAGACGACTCCGCCATGTTTGTTTGCCAAATCGGACTTCATTCCGTAGATCTCTTTGATGGTTACGGTTCCATCGGCCGATGGAACCTGTTTCAACAACGCGCCACCTCCTTGGTCTCTTTTGTATCCTACAGGGAAGAAAACTAGATCGTCGCGAACGATGGGGGTTGGAATCACAGCAGTGTTCTTGACGATTGGATAGGTCCAAAGCAACCCACCACTTTCGGAGACGCCAATCAAACCACTTCCGGTAGATTGAACGTAAACTTTTTGGTTGCCGACCTTGGAGATGACGATGGAGGCATGACCCGCACCACGATCATCCGGACTCTTGCAAGTCCAAAGGGTATCTCCGCTTTTCTTGTCCAAGGCAACAACCGTTGAAGTGGCCCCGCCCGGTGTGCAAATCACTTTGTTTCCATCGACAAGAACCGATTCACTGTAGCCCCAGCCATCCGCTTTCTTTCCGCTGAAGTCCTTTTTCAAGTCCCTGCGCCAAATAACTTTACCATCGGATGACTCGCAGCATAGCAACTGTCCCTCTGGAGTCACGATATAGACTCGCCCGTCGTCTACCGTCGGGGTGCCTCGAGAGCTCTGCCAATTGGATTGTCCGCTTGTCCATGGCGTCCCAGTCTTCGTTGCCCAAAGCTGTTTACCGCTTTGTTTGTCGTAGCAACTCAAATACTCGTCGGCATCTTTTTGTGTCGATAGACCGTCCCCTAACGTATATAGCTTGTTATCGACGATGGCCAAACTTGAGTAACCTCGCCCCGCGCCGGAAGTTTGCCAAAGCAGTTTTGGGCCTTCGGCTGGCCAGGACTTGAGCAATTTCGAATCGTTGACAACACTCGTTCGGTTCGGTCCGCGGAACGTTGGCCAATCTTCGCCAAGGAGCATGGTGGCGTGCGAAAGAGTTAGTCCAAGTCCAATGCAGAGAGCGAATTTACGTGATAGGCGGGATCGAATCATTATTTCTTTCCTAAGGGTGACTGACGGTGGCGAGTTAAGTAGGTAGGTAGTAGTTTTTCGTATAAGGAACAAAAAGGGAATGTGAAATGCTCGTTCTAATGATGCATTTCATTCTTTCTTCGGCCATATTCTACGATTTAGAAGCTCCCAGATATAGGGCCTATTCCAGAATACGAGGATATGAAGACGCCGTGCCTCAATTGTCAGGGCTCTCCATTTGCACTGTGATTTGGTACGCTAGCGAGAAAGAAGTCCCGCACCTTTTGCCCCGTCTAGGTTGAGTTTATGAAGTCCTACAAGTTTGTCGGCTACGCATGGGATGATACGAAAGCAGCCAACTGCGATCCAGTTGGCCGACTGATTTATCGTTCCAACCTCCTCGGCTCCGATCAACGCATTACCAATACCGGCGGCGGAAATACCTCGGCCAAGATCATGGAGAAGGACCCGTTGAGCGGCAGTGCGACCGAAGTGCTTTGGGTGAAGGGCTCCGGCGGCGATCTTCGAACATCCACCCGCGAGAACTTTTCCTCACTCTATCAACAAAAGCTTCTCGACATGCAGCTTCTGTACGCTAGCCGGCCCGACAAAGGATACAAGGGCCAAGCAGAAGACGATATGGTTGGAATGTACACTCACACTACGTTCAATCTCAATCCGCGGGCTTCGTCGATCGATACGCCATTGCACAGTTTCTTGCCCGGCAAGCATGTCGACCACATGCACCCCAACGCGATCATTTCCATCGCTGCCAGCCATCGTTGCCAAGACCTCACTCAGGAAATATTCGGCGGAGCGATGGCATACGTCCCGTGGATGCGCCCAGGTTTTGAACTGGGGTTGGCTATGCAGGAAATCTCAAAAAAGAACCCAAAACTGCAAGCGATCATGATGGGGCAGCATGGATTCATCTCTTGGGCCGATGACGAAAAAGATTGTTACACGTTAACCTTAGACTTGATCGAAAAGGCAGCTTCCTTTATCGATGCCAAATACCAAGCCAAGGGGGGCGATAAAACCGCCTTCGGTGGATTAAAGTACCAAACCCTCGATCAAGAAGTCCGACACGCGACGCTAGCCGCCATCTTGCCATGGCTGCGCGGACAAGTGAGCGCGAAGCGTCGATTCGTCGGGACGATCCAAGACGATGCTACCATCATGCGTTTTGTAAACTCCCATGACGCGCCTCGCCTAGCCGAGCTCGGCACAAGTTGCCCCGATCACTTCCTCCGAACCAAAATCAAACCGCTGTACGTCGACTGGAATCCGCAAACGGAAACAGCCGCTTCCCTCAAAGCCAAGCTGACCCTCGGACTGGAAAAGTACCGTCAAGACTATGCCACTTACTACGAAACGTGCAAGCGACCCAAATCGCCAGCCATGCGAGACCCAAATCCGACTGTCATGCTCATCCCTGGTCTTGGCCTGATCGCGTGGGGCAAAGACAAGTCGGAATCGCGTGTCACGGCAGAATTCTACAACTGTGCCGTCGAAGTCATGCGAGGCGCCGAAGCGATTGATCATTACATTGCACTTCCATTACAAGAAGCCTTCGATATCGAGTATTGGCTGCTGGAAGAAGCGAAACTAAAACGCATGCCGGCTGAAAAAGAACTGGCTCGACAGGTAATCATCGTCATTGGCGCAGGATCGGGAATCGGCAAAGAAACCGCTCATCGATTGGTGCGCGAGGGTGCACATATCGTTTGCGTCGATTTGAACTCGGATTCGGCCATGGCTACGGCGAAAGAAATCACCGACAAACATGGGCTGGGAATTGGCGTGGCGGGTAGCGGAATTTCCGGCTGTGGACCCGCCGTCGGAATCGCCTGCGATATTACCAAGCGGCAGAGTATTCGCGCTATGTTGGACCAAGTGAGTTTGGCCTATGGCGGGTTCGATTCGATCTGCGTAACGGCTGGTATCTTCGTTCCGTCGGATACCACAGGACATATTCCCGACGAGAAGTGGGCTTTGACATTCGCGATCAACGTGACCGGCAGTTACTTGGTCGCAGACGAAGCAGGTAAAAATTGGCTTGAGCAAGGATTGACGGGTAATCTAGTTCTCACCACCAGCGCCAACGCCGCCGTCGCAAAGAAAGGCAGTGTTGCTTACGACACGAGCAAGGCAGCCGCCAATCACTTGGTTCGGGAACTCGCAATCGAACTTGCACCGTTAGTTCGAGTCAATGGTGTAGCGCCTGCAACCGTGGTGCAAGGAAGCGCCATGTTTCCGCGGGACCGCGTCATTGGCTCTCTTGCTAAATATCGCATCGACTATACGGAAGATGAGCCAACGGAATCGCTTGTCTCGAAACTGGCTCAGTTCTATGCAGACCGAACGTTGACCAAATCCCCGATTACACCTGCCGACCAAGCGGAAGCGTATTTCCTGCTGGTCAGTCAACGCTTGAGCAAAACCACCGGCCAGCTCATCTCCGTGGATGGTGGTCTTTACGAAGCCTTCCTGCGATAAGGCGGCATTCGCCATGCCGTCGAATCAGAAACCTGATCAAATCGGTTGAAGTCGGCGTCTTCCGCGTTGTGGACGAACCGGTGTTCCAACTATCATGGAGAAATGAAATTGCGGGACGGTGTGTTCGCCGTAGTTCCTCCCGCCTGTTTTCCCCTCCCCGCACTTCGGCACTATGCAATCTATTGCTCCAACATCGCTATTGCCGTTGCTCATTACATTGTGTTTGCATGGCCGCATTTTCGCCGATGAACCTGATTTTTATCTCAAATCTGTTAAGCCCGTACTTCAATCCCGATGCTACGCCTGCCATGGGGCTCTCAAGCAGGAGGCAAACCTGCGGCTGGATACAGTTGCTTCGATGTCGGCAGGGGGAGAAAACGGACGAGCCATACGACCTGGGGACGTACCCAATAGTTTGCTAGTGCAACGCATAACGGCCCATGAAGAATCGATGCGCATGCCACCCGAGGGTGAGCGGCTATCGTCTGCACAAATCGATGCAATTAAGTCGTGGCTGAAAAACGGTGCCAAGTACCCACTTGACGAGAAAGCCGAACGGGACCCCAAGGAGCATTGGGCATTTCGCGCTCCCATACGCCCAGCTTTGCCATCAACCGGACCATCGAATGGACCCGTGAATCCAATTGATGCCTTTCTGGCCGAACAGCATGGAATCAAAAGGCTAGTTCCCCAATCCACCGCCGAGCCAATGGTCTGGCTGCGTAGAGTTTCGCTGGACCTCGTCGGCCTACCTCCAACCAAAGTTCAACTCGATGCGTTCGTCGCGAATCATTCGGAAGACTCTCGAAATCAAGTCATCGACGAGCTCTTGAATAGCAGCCAATACGGAGAACGGTGGGGACGCCATTGGATGGACATTTGGCGATACAGCGATTGGTGGGGTTTGGGCGACGAGGTTCGCAATTCACAAAAGCACATGTGGCATTGGCGAGATTGGATTGTCGAGTCGCTCAATCAAGATGCAGGCTATGACACGATGCTTCAAGACATGCTTGCGGTGGACGAACTGTACCCAAATGACATGAGCCGTTTACGCGCGTCAGGCTTCTTAGCTCGACAGTATTTCAAATTCAATCGAACCAGTTGGCTCGACGAAACCGTGGAACATACCGCCAAGGCAATGCTCGGACTGACCTTCAATTGCTGCAAATGCCACGACCACAAGTATGACCCAATCACACAAGAAGATTACTATCGATTCCGGGCTGTATTCGAACCGTATCAAATTCGAACCGAGATGGTGCCGGGGGTCGTGGACTTTCAAAAAGATGGGATCCCGCGAGCGTACGACTGCAATCTCGATCTACCAACCTATGTGCATATCCGCGGTGATGATCGCAATCCAAATACGTCCCAGTTGATGAAGCCCTCGGTGCCGGAACTTCTTCGATGGGAGCCGTTCCGAATCGAACCTGTATCCTTGCCTCGCGAAGCCTACGAACCGGCCCTTCGAGGATATGTCGCCGACACTTATGTCAGCGATCTACAAGCCAAAGTGCTCAGCGCCAAACAAGCCATGACCCAGGCAAAGAGCCAACTAACAGCGGCCGAATCGCCAGCCGAACCTAGCTCCGGGGCGGATAAAACGAAAACCAGAGTGCCAGTTGAACTGGCCTCGCTTGAGCTTGTCATCGCGGAAAAATCGCTGCGAAAATGGGAGTTGGAATTAGAAGCTGTGCCCTTACGCTTCGCCGCGGACCGAGCTAAAGATCGTGGGGACTCGCCGGATGAAATCAAACGACTCACGGAACTCGCGGCCCTTGGCGATCGAAACGCGGCGTTGGGCAAGGCCGATGAGGACTTGAGTCGAGCCGAGTTGGCGTTGGCAAAGGCCAAGCCTGAATCCAAGGAGGCGATGGAAAAGAAACGTGACGCCGCGCGCAGCGCATTTGAAAACGCGCAGAAGCAATCTGCGGAACCGGGTGTGGCTTACGTCTCGATGCGAGGTGCCGAAAAGTCAGCCGAATCGAATTTAGAAACCGATGAATCGAGAAAGAAGCCCTTTCCGCATACCAGCACAGGCCGCCGCAGCGCCTTGGCACTCTGGGTAACCGACCGCCGCAATCCACTGACCGCTCGAGTTGCCATCAACCATATTTGGACGCGGCATTTTGGTAGTCCCATTGTTCCGACAGTCTTCGACTTTGGTCGCAAAGGCACAGCACCCACAAACCAAAAACTACTCGATTGGCTGGCTGTTGAACTAATAGAAAATCAATGGAGCATGAAACACATTCATCGGATCATTGTTACCTCGGAAGCATATCGACGAGCATCTTCCAATGCGGGGGCCTCCGACAATCTAGCGATCGATCCTGAAAACCATTTCTATTGGCGAATGAACTCCACTCGCATGGAATCGCAAATGATTCGAGACAGTTTGATCTCGCTGGCAGGCGAACTCGATCTCCAAGTCGGTGGCCCTTCGATTCCAGCGGCAGATGAGAAGTCGCGTCGACGCAGCCTTTACTTCGTCCATTCGCACAACGAGCATCACAAGCTGCTCACCGCTTTTGACGACGCAAGCGTGCTGGACTGTTATCGACGCGGGGAGAGCATCGTCCCGCAACAGGCATTAGCGTTGGAAAACAGCAAACTTGCGATGGAAATGGTGGACCGCATTGTGATTCGACTTCAATCGATGAACCCAAATGCCAGCGATCGTGAGTTTGGACGCCTTGCGTTCGTTGCGATCTTAGCCGACGAACCGTCCGCGGCCGAACGATCGTGGATCGAAGCCATGATGACCAAGATCCGAGAACTCTCTAGCGATGCTCACTCCCCTCAAGCAACCAACCAAGCGTTGACGGGCTTGGTGCGTGGACTGGTCAACCACAACGATTTCATCACGATTCGATAGGCATAGGAGTTCAACATGAAATTTCAGCTGCCCGAACATCGAAACAGATGCGGTTGCACTCGAAGAGCGTTCTTGACCGATTTCGGAAACGGTTTCGCAGGATTGGCTTTGGGGGCAATCCTCGCGCGGGATGGAGTGCTGCGAGCGAGTGACGGTACCCAATGGCAACCGCCCAATGGTGAGCCTCATTTTCCACCGAAGGCCAATAGCGTCGTTTGGCTTTTTATGAATGGAGGCGTCTCCCAGGCGGAATCATTTGATCCGAAGCCAGTGCTGACGAAGTATGCGGGTAAGTCCATTAGCGAGACCCCGTTTGCAGACGTTCAAAACCCCGAGAAGCTCAAGCTAGCGCGCGTCACGGTTGTTAATGATGCCAACGGTCAACAAAGGAACAAACTCTTTCCATTGCAGATTGGTTATCGCAAATACGGTCAATCTGGGATCGAGATGAGCGACTGGGTACCACATATGGGAAGCTGTGCGGATGACATTGCAGTCGTTCGTTCGATGTGGACAACGGATGATAATCATGGCGCGCAGACGCAATTCCACTCAGGCAGGCATATGCTCGATGGTGAGTACCCAACTCTTGGCGCTTGGGTGCACTATGGACTGGGCTCGATGAACGATAATTTGCCCCAATTCATTTCGATGGGCAAACGCGAATATTGGAATATAAAAGATGGTCACTATTTAGGGCCAGCTCACGACGCCGTTCCTATCCGAGTGGATCCGGAAAATCCGCTCGACTTCGGTAAGCCTGCGATCGGTATGAACGAAAGGGAACAGAGGCTTGGCTTCGAGCTGGTCGATGGACTGAATCGTTTGAGAGCCAATGCGTATCCAAAGGATCGTGCCATGGAAGCTCGGATCAAAGCGTACGAGTTGGCCTTTCGAATGCAAGCGTCTGTCCCGGACTCACTTGATTTCAAATCCGAGTCGGATTCAACTCATGAAATGTATGGCTTGAACGAGCCCGAGACAAAAGAATTTGGCATGCAAATGTTGGCCACGCGCCGACTGGTAGAACGAGGCGTTCGATTCATCCAAGTACAACACGGTGCTGGGGGAGCTGGCGCGTGGGACGCACACAGCGGCCTCAAGGCCAATCACGAAAAAAACTTTAGGGCAGTGGACAAGCCGATTGCGGGTCTGCTGAAGGATCTCAAGCAGCGAGGATTGCTAGATACGACGTTGGTTATCTTTGCGAGTGAATTTGGCCGAACGCCTGGAACACAAGGTTCCGATGGCCGTGACCATCATATTTATGGCTTCTCGGTTTGGATGGCAGGCGGTGGTGTCAAAGGGGGCGTGGTTCACGGGGCCACAGACGAAATCGGATTCCATGCCGTAGAAAACCAACATTATGTAACGGACATTCACGCGACGATCCTTAAACAGTTGGGATTGGATTCTCGTAAACTGGAGATCCCCGGTCGAAAGCGACTCGACATCGATCATGGAAAATCCATCGATGAAATCTTGATCTAGCTAAAAATTGTGAAGGATTTTTTGGAGTCTGATTGTCCGGCTCGGGCTTGCCCCGACCGGACACCGTTTTGGTGTCCTACCTACTCGGAACGAAACGATAGCACTCCCGCCCCCCAGTGCTTGGTCCGCCTTTGGC
>JAYTVM010000016.1:0-8997 GCA_043743995.1 Pirellula sp.
ATTCGTTTGATCCGTTTCCCAACCACCACCCTTGGACAAGCCGACTCAGGCGTTGGCGTAAAGAACGCCATCAACGCATACGGAAAAAAGAATTGGAAGGGGACGTTTTCCGTCCCATGGGCCGTCGTCAACGATCAGACCCTCATTGCCAATTTGCCGGACCGCGATTTCCGGGCAGGCTTCTCGGAAGCCGTCAAGGTATCGTTGCTCAAAAGTCCCTCGGCCTTTCGATTCCTGTGCGATCATGCCAAGTCAATCGCAAATCGCGATTGGAATGCTGTGATGCCTGCCATTCGCTCCAGCGTGCTAATGCATTTGCACCATATAACCCACGGTGGCGACCCCTTCGAAATGCAAGAAGCCCGTCCTCTCGACTTTGGCCATTGGTCCGCACATAAACTAGAACACCTCACCAACTTCCGTTTGCGTCATGGCGAAGCGGTATCGATAGGTGTTGCCCTCGATACCGTTTACTCGCATTTGGTGCACGGTTTGGATCTCGCCGACGTGCAACGCACACTCAGGGTCCTCAGTGACCTCGGCCTGCCGCTCTTCGACAGCGAACTTGCCGAGCAGGCAATTTTTGATGGTTTGGAGGAGTTTCGACAGCACCTAGGTGGTAGACTAACCGTCACAATGCTGAGGGCCGTTGGCCATAGCATCAATGTCCATGAAATCGACCAAACTGCCATGCGCAGAGCTATCGAAATCGTACGCGAGCAAAGTCTGATTCTCTCCCAATGAATGCTGTGGTAAGTGAAGAAGTGCAAGCAGCAGATTGCACTGGACTCTATTTGGTGCGCGTTGGATACCAGCAGGAGGTCATTCCGGTCCAAGCAGGAACCATTGCACTGAAACGCGGCGAACAGATCATTTGCCGAACAGTCCGAGGCATCGAAGTGGGTGAAGTATTAGCTGCTACGCATCCGGACTACATCGAGACGCTTGCTCCCAGCAAGTTCATTCGCAAGTCTCGGCCCGAAGACGAGCTGTTGTGGCGACAACTAACCAAGCTCAGTGTCGACGCTAGCACCGCGTGCCAAGAGTTCTTGCGGGGACAATCAAGCCCAGACGTTTTGCTTGAAGTGGAGCCTCTTATGGATGGTCGCACCCTCTATTTTCATTTTCTTGGTACCCCGTCCGTTGAGACCGAACAGCAAGTTCAAGAGCTGTCGGAAATCTATCAAAAAAGCGTCTCCTCCTCTCGTTTTGCGGCTTTATTGGAGCACGGTTGCGGCCCCGGCTGTGGCACCAAAGAAAAATCGGGCTGCAGCACAGGTGGCTGTGCTGTGTGTGCTATTGCTGGCGGTTGCACTTCTAAGAAATAACGCTCAACTGGTGCAATTGCTGTTCGTTTTAGTCTCGCCTTTCGCTCCGCGAAAGTGCGCTTACTCAACACACTTTCGCAAAGCGAAAGACCACATTGAATCACCAAAAAGACCACCCTTTTTCTATGTCTCATTCCATATTATCCTCGCCCCACAATCGTTCTTGGATCGCAAAGCGAACGTTGGCGTTCGACTCCAGCGGGATTCGCCGGGTCTTTGAATTGGCGGCTTCGCTCAAGAATCCGATCAACTTATCCATCGGTCAGCCCGATTTCGATGTTCCTGCACCGATTAAGAAAGCCTGCGTGGAGGCTATTGAGCAAGGCAAGAACGCCTACGCGCCGACTCAAGGCATCGGGCCTTTACGAGAACGACTTCAAGCGGACATCGATCGCAAATACCAACATCCAGACCGAAAGGTTTTTATCAGTTCAGGAACCAGCGGCGGTCTCGTTCTGTCGATGCTTTCCATGGTAGACCCAGGCGACGAAGTCATCGTATTCGACCCCTACTTTGTCATGTATGTGCCGCTCATTCAATTGGTGGGCGGAGTGCCCGTACTCATCGATACGTATCCTGACTTTCGAATTGACCTCGACAAGGTCCGCGATGCAATCACTTCCAAAACGAAGATGGTCCTTTTCAATAGTCCCGGTAATCCAACCGGCGTTACGGCCACACTGGAAGAGATGGAGGGGCTTGCAAAACTGTGCGCCGAAAAGAACATTGCGTTGATTTCGGATGAAATCTATAGCGGCTTTCATTTTTCCGGCCCGATGCGATCTCCGGCTGAATTCAACCCCAACACCATCGTCATCGATGGCTTTTCTAAGAGTCATGCGATGACCGGTTGGCGTTTGGGTTATGTGCATGGTCCAAATGAAGTGATTCAGACAATGATCAAACTGCAGCAGTACTCTTTCGTCTGCGCGCCAACACCGATGCAGTGGGGAGCACTGGCTGCCATGGATCACGATATGAGCCAGTACTACCGCGACTATGCTGGAAAACGTGATCGCATGGTGGCAGGTCTCAAAGATTATTATGAGTTTACGGAACCAGGTGGAGCGTTTTATATTTTTCCCAAGGTGCCGTCAGGGACCGCGACCGATTTTGTACGCCGAGCGGTCGAGCATGAGTTGCTGATTATCCCTGGCAACATTTTTTCGAGCCGCGACACCCATTTTCGCGTTTCGTTCGCGGCCCCCGATGCAACTTTGGACAGGGGAATCGAAGTATTACGAAAGCTAGCTCGCTGAGCCATCCGTTCGGGCTTGCCCCAACGCCGTGAAGGATTTTATGCAGCGAAAACGTTGGGTCGCGTGGGGGCTCGTTCCCCCGCAACCCTGTTTTGGTGACCTAAGAGCGAGCAAGTTCCCTAGCTCCCGCCCCCTATAGCTCAGTCCGCCAAAGGCGGACTGAGCTATAGGGGGCGGACGTGTTATCGTTTCGATCCGCTTACCTAGGACACCAAAACGGTGTCCGGTCGGGACAAGCCCGAGCCGGACAAACAAACTCGAAAAAATCCTTCCCGGCGTTGGGACAAGCCCCCGACCAACCTGAGGGACAATATCGCCTGATCGAACAGTATCTTCGAATTCTCATTAATTCGGCTACAATAAGAATGGTTGGAATCGAATTTCTCATAAGGTTGCCGCTAAATGTTTCACTTAAAACTAATTCCCTTTTCGCTGTTCGCGTTGCTCGTTTGCCTGAGCATTGGATTGGTTCGTCCTCTTGTGGCAGACGATGCTGCGAAATCGGATAAGCCCGTTAAACCGAACGGAACGATTGCTGATCCAGCAGTCGTGGGTGGCGAATCTGGTTCCGTGATCAAAGTCGCCAACCTTGTTTACGCCGGTACCAAGACGAGTGAATGCTTCTCCGACCACTTCTTGCGACGTGCCGAAGAATCCTCTTCTATCAGTACCAGCCGCCGACTGCATTCGGTGAAGCTGGCCAGCGACGAAGTCTACAACTTCCCAATGCTGATCATGAACGGCGAAGGTGAGTTCACCCTGCTCTCGCAAGAACGAGACAATCTACGTCGGTTTATTCAGCGCGGAGGCTTCTTGCTGGCGTCGGCTGGTTGTTCCTCCAAAGAATGGAACCAGTCCTTTCGCCGTGAGATGGCAACGGTTTTTCCAGAGCAGTCGTTGAAGGCCATCGGTATGGAGCATCTCGTCTTTCATACGGTCTACGATATCGGTGGACTCAATGCCAAGCACGGTACGCCTCAGCAACTGGAAGGGCTACATTTTGGGATGCGTCTCGGCGTCCTCTATTCGCAGGATGGTCTCAACGACACTTCGAATACGCAGGGATGCTGTTGTTGCGGAGGGAATGAAATCACCAATGCAGAACAGATTAACGTCAACGTATTGATCTATAGCCTCCTTCAGTAACGTTGTGTTTTCAATGACGGCAGAACGAACCATTGTTTTTGGGCTTTTAACGTTCCTTTGCTTGCTAGGCTGTGGTCCTTCGACCTCATCCCACCTGCATATTGTCGTCAGCGGTGACACGGCAGGCTGGATTACACCCTGCGGCTGTACTGCAAACCAATCGGGTGGACTCGAGCGAAGGGCTTCCCTTTTGAAAACATTCGGACCAATCGATCGTTTGGTTTATCTAGACGTAGGTGGGTCAGCGGCCGGCAAATCGGAATACCAGCAAGTCAAGTTGAAATCGATCCTTCAAGGCGATCAGCTAATGGGGCTCGAAGTGCACAACATCGGCGCTCCTGAGACCCAGTTGTCACCGGAAACGCTTGTCGGAATAGGCAAAGAGGCAAGGACACAATGGCTCTCCGCAAACCTGCAAATGGTTAACGCCGACGATGCGACTCAGGCCGCGATCGCGTCGCATCGAGTTGTTGTCAGGCACGGCGTGCGAATTCTAGTCATCGGCGTTATCGACCCGAGCTTAGTCAAAAACCCATTATGGAAAGCCCGAGATGCCTCATCGAGTGTGCTAGCTGTACTTCAAAAGGAGCGAGCCGATATCCGCATCGTTCTGGCTTATATGGATGAACCGGGCTTGCGAGCTTTAGCGGAGTCGTTGCCTGAGGTGGACTATGTTATTGGAGGGCCTACCGGACAGATGTTGGCTCCGTCAAGTGTGGGACCGGTCGAGGTTATGTCGGCGACCAACAAAGGGAAATTCCTAGCCAAGATTGAATTGCAGAAAATGGACAAAGTCTGGAAGGCAGTTCAACGAGGTGCCGTTGAAGTCAAAAGTACACTGCCGCGCGATGCGGGGCAGGCCAAGAATCTTGACAACTTCCTCAGCACGTTAGCGGATCGAGATTTTCCGGCGGACGAAACGGGGCTTGTAACGAGTCATTCTGCAAATACCCTAAATCAGCACGACTACCAAATCGCCGGTTCGCATACCTGCGTTGCTTGCCACCAACAGGATGACCAAACATGGCATGCCTCCAAGCATTCTCATGCGTGGCAAACGTTGGTGGACAAACGCTCCCAGGTCGACCCCTCATGTCAACAGTGCCACACGACTGGCTATGGTATCGCAGGTGGTTTTGTTCAAGTGGCCAAGTCAACGCCATTCGTTAATGTAGGATGCGAAAGCTGTCACGGCCCATCTCAATCGCATGTGTTGAATCCGAAGGTCAAAACAGCGTACTTGTCTCGGGAACAGTGCGTTCGATGCCATGATCATGAGAACAGCCCAGAGTTTGACACCACCAAGTACTGGTCGAAAATTGTGCACGGTCGATAAGGCGAGCGGCAGACAAAAGACGACCAGGCCAGGCCGCCGTGTGGCACGCCCAAAGTGACTAGCGATGGGCGTGGGAAGTGTGGCAAATGACTCTAGCGATCCACCACGCCCTTCGTGCCTCAGAGCGTGCCACCCGTGCCACCCGTGCCGACGGCATGGCAATGCCCCCGAGTTTACTCGGGGGATGCTTACCATAGCTTTAGTAGAACAGATGGTCAGCACCCCCGGCATAAAGCCGACGGCATGGCAATGCCCTAATCAATTCGGTTGGCTTCGTTCGACAGACGATCGAGCATCGACTGCATGCGTTCCCGCAACCTTTTCATGATCGGATCCTCTTCTCCTCGCGGGGTTCGATCGGTCGGTACCTCGATCGGTTCGTCTATTTGAATGATCACTTCTAGCGGGCCATGAACTCCCGCTCGATCGGTAATGTCTTCCTCTAGTCGTTCCACCGTCTCAAGAATGCGAGTATCGGTAGTTGGCGAGACCAAATAATCTGGCGGATAGGACGCGATTTGCTGCGACAGGTAGATTCGCGACAATTGAGTCCAACGTCGCTCGCGTTCGCGTTCGTCCAACTCGCCAGTGGTCAACTCGGGGACGATCTTCATTCGCAAAGCTTTGATGCGAGGAATAATCGTTTCGACCCCTATCTTGCCTAACCACTCTTGTTCGAGGGGGCAGAGCAGGTGGTCGACAAGCCGCTGCTGACGTTCCTCAATACTCCCTTGTTGAGCCGATCCTAAATACTCTATTTCTTTGAGACTCAGCATGGCCACCGTGACGCGATGGATGCGCTGCAACGTCGTCGTCTCCTTGAGCAGTGTCCAAGTCAATCGTTTTTCCAACGCATCCAACGTTGGATCGACCGCTTTTTCAAGATTGCCATGGAACACATATTTGATCGCGACTGGGTGAATGACCACTTTGCCCGTTCCACCATCTTTGGCCCGCCGTTTGGCCGCCGTCCTAGCCATGAAGGCGACGCCATCCAACAACGGCTGCAGTCGATCGTTGGTGCGAAAGACCGTACCTTCGGGAAAGACCACCAAAGGTCTTTTGGGATTGACCAACATGTCGATGGCAGTATCGAGCGATTGTCGGTCAAGGCCTTCGCGATAGACACTGAATGCACCCATAGTACTGAGTGCCCAACGCTGCCAACGAGTTTGTTGAAACAGATGCCAACTCGCCATCGCAAACATAGGAACCTGCGCTTCGCGGGCCAAGAACGCCATGACCAGCGGATCCGCGTAGCGACAATGATTGGGCGCAAGCAAGACGCCGTGCCCCTGCCGCATCGACTCTCGCAAGTGGTCGACACCATGCAATTGATGCGATACGACTCCTTCGAATTTCTTAAGATACCATGGGACGATACCCAGCTTGAGAATCACCTTCGGTAGAAAGTTACCTCGATGCGGCGGGATGAACTGGTACGGCTTTTCGATGATGATGTCTTGCATGCTCAGGCATAGCCTTTTGGGTGCGATTGATGCCAACGCCACGCCGTCTCTACAATGCTTTCGATTTCAATGTATTTGGGTTTCCAGTCGAGTGTCGATTGGGCTAGGCGGCTGTCCGCGATCAAACAGGCTGGGTCCCCGGGGCGTCGGTCGGAGTAAACGACCGGGATCGCATGCCCAGTCACATTCCGGCAAGCCTCGATGACTTCTAGCACGCTATGGCCCACGCCGGAGCCCAAATTCATTTGCAGAACATCGCTAGGTTTTAGTTTAAGCAAAGCAGAAATATGGGCTGTGGCTAAGTCCTCGACATGAATGTAATCGCGGATACAGGTTCCATCAGGTGTTGGATAATCCTTGCCAAAGACCGCGATGCTTTCGCGTTGTCCCAAGGCAACCTGCAACACGATTGGAATGAGGTGGCTCTCGGGATCGTGATCTTCGCCGATCGTGCCGTCCGCCGAAGCGCCTGAAGCGTTGAAGTAACGAAGGGCTGCAACTCCGAAGCCATAGGCATGTGCATAGTCGGCCAGTGCGCGTTCCACCACGAGTTTCGTAAAGCCGTAAGGGTTGATTGGGTTCTGCGGCGTGTCCTCGGAGATCGGCATTTTGTCAGGCTGACCGTAGGTGGCGGTCGTGCTCGAAAAAACAAATCGCCAAACCCCGGCCGACCGCATGGCTTCGAGCAATTCAAAGGTTGCCGTCACGTTGTTTTGATAGTACATGGCTGGATGCTGCACAGATTCGCCGACCAGCGCATAGGCCGCAAAGTGCATGACCGCTTCGATCTCTTTCTCCTGCATGACCCGCATGAGCAACGCACGATCTGTCAGATTGCCCTCAATGAGAATCTCTTTCGGGACACTTTCCCGATGGCCTCGGGAAAGATTGTCGTAGACCCATACCGTGTGCCCAAGCGACCGCAGCAGTTTTACTGAGTGCGAACCAACGTATCCTGCACCACCGACCACCAGTATCTTCATTCCACAGTTTCCCTAAAAAGTCACTACAATCGGCAGCCGGAACGGCTCGCTTGAAACACGCAATCGTATTTTGTTTGATCGACCATCGCGAGCGGATATTTGAATCATGGCTGTTAGCAAGCTAAAGAAACTCAAACAAGCAGTCACCGAAGCCCCAACGCCATTTGAAACCATGGCGGGTTGGATCGATCGTTACACGATTTACTTGCGGAGTGAATGCCATTTGGCAGAAAACACCGTACAAGCGTACCGTCGCGACTTAGAGCATATGAAAGAATGGCTCGATGGTCGCTCCCCCACCGTGCTGGGAATCTCGGATTTGACGGACTTTGCTGCATTTCTCAAGAACAAAAATCTAGCTGCAACGTCGATTTCCAGGCATATTGTGGCCATTCGTATGTTCTACAAATTCCTGCAATTGGAAAGCGCGATCGCAGACAATCCGGCAGAATTGCTCACGACCCCCAAAGTCTGGCAGCGGGTTCCCAAGGTTTTGAGCATCGCCCAAGTCGACCGTTTTTTGTCCGCACCCCAAAAATTCGACCAACATTGGATTCGCGACCGAGCGATTCTCGAGTTGATGTACGCGACTGGCTGCCGAGTCTCCGAGATCAGTAATTTGCTGGTCGCTAACGTCAACCTGAAGGACGGTTACTGTTTGGCGGAAGGCAAAGGGAGCAAGCAACGCATGGTCCCTTTGGGCGAACGGGCCATTGAGGCGATCGAGCTGTATCTGGCGGAGTATCGGCCAATCTTGGCTGCCAATCGAGAATTGGCGGTGTCTCCATGGTTGATCCTATCGCGAACGGGCCAACGATTGCGGCGCGAGGCGATTTGGGAGATGATCAAACGCTTCGCGCTCCGAGCCGGAATCGATTCCGAGGTCAGCCCACACACGTTGCGGCACTCCTTCGCGACGCACTTATTGGCTGGCGGGGCGGATTTGCGACTGATCCAGGAAATGCTCGGCCACGCCAGCATTCAAACGACGCAAATCTACACGCACGTCGAGAATAGCAAGTTAAAGAAGATCCACCAAAAGTTCCACCCACGAGGATAGTTTTTTGGGCGAGCTACACGGTTGCGATAGACTTGAAAATAACGCGTCAGTCCACGGTAAATGCCGCCGAATTTACTTCGGGGGATCCTTACTTTCGACCTACTAGAGCGAGGTACGAATCATGAGGAGACCATATTGGCAACGGTTCCGATGGAATGCAGCGTTTTCGGTGATCGAAATTCTAACCCGAACGCACATCGAATCCAGTGAGGTAGCAAGAGCGGACCGTTTTCCCGATGAGATGTACGGCAACGCTCTCCGACGGGTCAAAAATTTCAGCACGAGCAAATCTCGCCACGATTCACTCCTTAGCACGAGCGATACAAAAAAGTACAGTATCACTTCAGCATAAAAACTTCCAATCCTTAGCGTCAGGAAACAACTTGGCGATCGACTCAAACAGTTCGAGCACTTCG
>JAYTVM010000017.1:0-8973 GCA_043743995.1 Pirellula sp.
AAGACTCCAATCGGACACGACTTTCGTAAATCGAAAGACGTATCTCGATGCGGTTCAACGACTTGCAAGCAGCATCTCGACGCGAAGGCAGCGCAGAATTTCCGCGCACGCGCGAGAGCGGTTTTTCTAAACGCTTCCAAGTGCGCCGATGCAAGTTTTTAGCGGGTGGTGAAGCCAAAGCAACCATAGACATAGATTGTAAGCTTCGTGCTACCAGAATGCACGCTTTCGCGAGATTATTTTCGAAGCGATTGGCGGCCAGATGCTTACGCTGAGAATCGCTTCGCGGTTGGTTCGGTCAAAGAACGTGCGAACCGCGAAGCAAGATTTTTTCTTTTAGCTGCCCAAGGTTAAGCAGCTTAAGAAGCAACTTAATTAAAGAAGAGCGCGAGGACGCGAGCTACGATTCGGTTGGTTCGCCCGGTTGCTTTGGGTCAATCGATGAATCGACTTGCGATTCTGGCTCGACTTGATTGGCTCGATCGTCGCTCGAGTTCGAAACATCGGTTTCAGGCTCGGCGGTTTCTGGCGGTGGTTGCGTTGCCGATGCTTCGGGCTCTGGCGGTGGTAAGTCCGCCGGATGGGTGAGGGAATGGATTTGTTGCAACTTGCGAATCGAAACTTGCGCGTAGATTTGTGTTGTCTTGATGTCTGCGTGACCAAGCATGGCTTGGATGTATCGGATATCGGCACCGTTTTCTAACATCAACGTGGCCATCGTGTGACGGAACAAGTGGCAAGAACCTTTCTTGCCGATCTCGGCCGCGTCGACGTAACGTCGAACGTATTCGGTTAACGAATCGGGTTCGAGAGCCTGGCCAAGGTTGGTTAAGAACAAGGCTTGTTCGCTGGGATCGATGATAAGAATGGGTCGCGCTTCGCTGAGATAACGTTGAATCCATTTGAGAGCTCGTTGGCCGATCGGGATCATCCGGTCTTTCTTACCTTTGCCTTGTCGAATCATCAACGTTTTACGATCGGCATCGACACTGTAGAGCATGAGTTCGGACAACTCGCGGCGTCGAATGCCGCATGAGTAGAAGACTTCCAGAATTGCTCGATCGCGCAAGCCCATCGGGTCGCGAATGTTCGGCTGCTGTAAAACTTTTTCGGTTTCGTTGGCCGAGAGAATGGCTTTGGGCAACCGATGGCCAATCTTGGGTAGCTCGAGATCGCAAGCCGGATTGAATAGGATGTGATTATGTCTTGATAGCCAAGCGTACCATGCGCGAACATGCGATAGATGTTTGTGTTGGCTGGGAAAGCTCATGGCTTTTCCCTTCGGATCGCGGTAATTGTAAAGATGACGCTGATAGCGCTGAAGGATTGGCTTGGTTACGTCGCCAGGACGGAGTAAATCGCGTTCTCGACACCAGAGCGCGAACCATCGAATGTATTTGATGCGCTGGCTGATGGTGTCCTCGGCGAAGTTCTTCACTGTGAGGGCTTCGGCGTGCGCGTCTAACAGACTTTGCCAGCCAAAGCGGTCGGTGATGTTATCGATCGGGGGAAGCGGTTTACGGTGGCCTTTGCGGGACATGGTATTCTCCTTCGTCGAATAAGTTTTCAGTTTTCAGTTTTCAGTAAGTGCCAATGCGAACGGCTTCTTGATTCCTTGCGGAATCAGAAGCCGTTGATTTGATTGCAACCAACTACGATTGGTCACAACTACGATTTGTCCGACTTCTCGTTGAAAGCCGGTTGTCCGTTTTTACATTTGAGCGTTCATGTTGGTTTCACCGTTGTTTACCTGCGGAATAGTGCTTGGAAGTTCGATTGATGATGGGGCGATCATCGGCCGATCTTGCCCCGACGCTTCATCGATCGCCCCCGATATTGGCATCATCGGGGCCGATATTGGTTCATTTGACCCCGATGATGAAATCGTAGGCGTAGAGAATGGGTTGCATTTAGTGGGGTCGATTAAGCCCGGTAACGTGGGTTGGCCCTCGCGCCCGCGACCATCGAATAAGAGTTCGTATTCGATCGTCCGCGTCGCGGTGCGATGCGCTAAGACGTATTCCATTTCCATCAATCGATCGAGGTGGAGTTTCAATTGTGTCTGTCCCAAGCTAAAGCGCTCGCGAATGTCGCGACGTAAGAACCGAACTTCGTTTTGAAGAATATCCTTCGATTCGGTTTCTTGGCGAACGAATTCGGTTAACTGCCAAAGAAGCCTCCTGGTTTGCGGCGGAAGTTCGTCGATCGAACGACCAAGAACGGCATCGGCTAGACGATTCGCTAGGACGATATCCGCCGCCGATACTTCGATGTATTCGCGGACGTGGCCTTCGATGGTGGTCGTGTGGATCGGACGTTGATACTGATGCAGTAACGCGATGGCTCGAATGAGCGTTAAATATTTTTTATGATCGCGACGGAATCGCGTTTGATTATCGAGGAATCGAAGCTCTTCGGCATACGGGTTCACGACGTCGAGCGGTCTCAGTAAACGCTGCGCGTTGTGATGGAGTTTTCGCAAGGTTCCCTTGCGATGAAGCGATTGCATTCCTTCGAGCGTCTCTTCGCGGCGCTGCTGGCGATGAATGGCGGCCGTTTGTTCGCGGTCTTCGTTGACGGTTAGAACGATGCAACGATTGAGTAACTCAGGATCGACATCGATTGCCGTCGTCGTCAAGAAGATCATGACGGGGCCTTCGACGTGATATTCTTGCGTTTCCATGCGGCCCGTGCCCGGATCTTTGCCGGTTGAGGCGATGGTAAGTTGGCCTTCGGACTGCAAGAGCTTGAGAGCATAGGCCGCTTGTCGGACGCCTTCCTCTTCGCTGATGGCGAGAATCTTGTTTTTGAGGTCTATCGAACCCATGTAAAAAAGGCTTTGGCCGGTCATCGCCGAATAGGTGATTTGCTCTTCGGGTGGAATGAACCCGAGAACCGCATCCATCAATGATGATTTGCCTGCTGCCGAAGATGATTGAACCATGACGGCTAACGGCTTATCGAGTTTTCTACTCGTGGCTGCGATGTAACCAAAGAGTTTGTTGGTCTCTTCGCCAACGACGCCGCAGGCTTCGAAGTCCGCTAAAATCCGTTCGGCCAGCCGATCGGATTTTAGTAGCTCGATGGCTTTGGCTTTGTCGGGATCGGTGATCTCGATTTTCTTGGAATTGACTTCATTTAACGCTAACGCTTGCTTGTCTTGGAGCTCTTCGAGCTTCAAGAGAATTTTTCCGAGGTCGCGCTTGATGATTTCTTCTTCAAGAGCCAATTCGCGAGAAGCTTCCTTGATGAAGATGTTGCGAGAACGAGCCGCGTATATGTCGAGCGTATCGACGAAGAAGGATTCGTTCTTGCGAACGAGGATATTGACTTTCATCGAATCGAACGAACCAACGTTCTTCGACATGCCGCGAATGCGATAGCTTCGATTGCCAATTGTGATCGCAATTTCATTCTCTTTCACTTCCGCTTCGATCGTTTTCGATTTCGCAACGGTTAGCGGCTGGGTTGTTGGCGCTTCAACGGTTCTCGAATCGCCCACGGTTCCACCCGCACCTAAAAGAAAAAAACTTGGTTGAGTAGTCGAGTCTTCGGAACGAGCTGGCCCGTTCGAGCTTCCAGCGTCAGCATCTGGTTTACTTGGCGCTTCGATACACGTTGGCTCGGGCTGAGTTGCATTGGCTACAAGCCTTCCGTTCATGCTCTGCGCACAACTCTTGCCTTTCAAAACGCCTTCGGCCAATAAGTCACGGAAGGTTTTATCGCCGAATTGGCTTTCACGTTGCGGAGTTGGTTCAATGCTCGAATCGCTTGGCGATGAATTGGCTACAGCCTTCAGCCTCATGCATACAGTCTGTCCGATTGGTTCGGCATTGCGAATGAGCATTGCAAGGGAGCCATGCGCCGAACCATTACCATCCTTGAGCTTCGATGCGAATTCGTTAGCGTCTTTATTGGAGGCGGGGAAGATGATGCGAGAACAAGCGATCCCTTGCGATGAAAGGCGCGTTGCAAGTTCAATGGCAAGGGGATTGCTTTTCGTGTCGTTATCCCAAGCGATCCAACAGATTTTTATATCGTGCTTGATGAAGGCTTGATAAAGTTCGTCGGTAAAACCTTGGTTGCCGTAGGATGTCGTCACGTTGCGATATCCGGCGATCCAAAACGTAAGAGCATCGATAACGCTTTCGCAGAGAATAATTTCATCGGACGATTGAAACACTTCCGCATTCCAAACGCCAACGTGAGGGCCGCTCAAGTACCAATGGCGTTCATTGGGAGAAGTCCCTTTCATAATTCGACGACCATAAATTTCGCCAACTCGGTTTTCGCCAAGAAGAATCGGGAACGTGATCGAACCGCGCATGGCTTCATGGCCGGTTTGCTTGATGATGCCAAGAGATTCAAGGCGAGTTCGGATTTCTTTTCCGGCTTTGTGCTGGTTATTGGGTAAACGAAGTCCCAATGTGCGATCGCAGAAGCCGATTTTGAATTTCGCGATCGCTTCGGCGTTGTCGAGTCCGCGCGATTGAAGATAAGCGATCGCATCGGGCGATTGCTGCAAGCGAGAATGATAGTAATCCGCGACTTGGGCCAAGAGTTGAAAGTCTTCTACCGATGGATCGATCGGGCTTTCCAGTCGTCGAACGAAACCAGCTTTGGTTCCGTTTCCGGCCAGAACGCCTACCGCTTTGGCTTGGAAGAGTTCAACCGCGTGGCGGAACGAACATTTTTCGGCTTTCATCACCCATGCAATGCAATCGCCACCGCAACCACAAGCGCCTTTGCATTGCCAAAGACCTTTGGTTCGATTGACGAACAGCGAAGGCGTTTCGTCGTCGTGCAATGGGCATTTACCCATGTACTCGCTTTGGTCCGGTCGCTGCTTGAGCTTCGTTCCGTAGCTCTCAATCAATGCAACGATATCGGTTTCTCTTCGAATTCGGTCTAACTCTTCATCGCTAAAACGGGCCATGATTCGGTTTTCCTTTAGAGAACGGAAAGAATTTTGAAAAATCTGCAATTTTTCTTGCGCACACGTTGTATGACACTATGGTGTACTCGTCAATAATGACAATATGGATTTTTTCGATTTATTTCTTATGACAGAGGCGTGGCCTATGTATTTGCCTTCAACTTCCTTTCCGATCATGCCGAAGAAGACTTCCAAAACCCAAGAGATCGATTTTGGTAACCCTGAATTTGGAGCTCGGCTCGCTAAGCTGCGCAAGCAAGCCGGACTTTCCCAAATCCAATTGGCCGAACTCCTTGGAACGACACAATCCCATGTTTCCCGTTACGAGAAAGGGCAGCGGCGAATGCACGATGAACTTCTCGCACAAGCTGCGAAGATATTAGGTGTAACGCCCAACGATATTCTTGGCGTCGGGCCGTGCAAGCCGATCAAACCGGATGAAGCGACTTTGTCACGCCGCTTAATACTCCGAATGAAGAGAATCGAGGCCCTACCACGAAGAGCCCAAGATACCGTTATCGGGATGCTAGACCTTGCACTTAAAGGCGCAACGGAATAAAGATTTGCCTCGAAAGGAATCTTAACGAATATGGCTCGAATTTACGTGGAGACGTCGATTGCCAGTTTCTATTATGAAGTCCGAACGGAGCCCAAGATGGTTGCTCGCCGTGAATGGACCCGGCGATGGTACGACGCCGTAACCCAAGGAAAGGATGAAGTCGTTACAAGTCTTGCGGCGATAGCCGAGTTAAGTGAGGGCGAGTACCCAGGGAAGAGCGATGCTTTGCAATTATTTGGCAAGTTGCCATTTCTCGCAATCAACGATCAAGTCAGCGATATCGTCGACTTCTATATCGACCGAATGTTGATGCCTCAAGATCCTGAAGGCGACGCTTTGCACTTGGCCGTCGCTTCGTTTCATCGGTGCGACTTCCTTGTGACGTGGAACTGCCAGCATTTGGCAAATGCCAATAAATTTGGACAGATCCGTCAACTCAATAATATACTTGGTATAGGCAATCCAATTTTGATAACCCCAATGGAACTTCTTGGCGAGAGTTTTTGACATGGCAAGTAGCAACTACGAAGAGATACGGCGCGTCCGACACGAGATGTCGAAGAAGTGCGGGCATGATACTCGGAAACTTATCGCAATGATCAACGAATACGCGAAGGACTATCCGAATCAAATTATCTCGCCAGGAACCGTTGCCGAACAATGCGATCTACCTAAATCGCCAACGGTCGATATCCCAACACCGCCATCCACGATACCAACAAGTTGACCAACTTGACGACTACGAGCTTTACTCGATAGGCCCGCCGCTGCCTTCCCCTACGCAGAAACAACTGTCGCCATTCGCTTCGCCAGGGTGTGCGACAGTTGTTCCCGCTTCGGTACAGGCAGCTACTTTTCTCGCCCTTCGAAACATGGTTAGGCGAGTTCGAGCTCGGTTGATTGCGACGGTGCCTTGAGCGTCGATACTGGCAAGCCCTTTCCCTTGCAAGTCGACGCGCATTGGAACGTTCTCTTGCCGCATTGAGCGAGAGGCTTCGGCGGGATTGAACGTTGCATGAATGGAATCGATGTTGTCTTGGGATGGAGACCGACTCCGCTGTCGCGTGGACGACGAGCCTTGGAAAGCTCACCGCGGAAATCGATGATCGCTTATTCGTACCTCATTGCGCCATCATCGATTCCGCTACCGGTTTGGAGCTTCCGGCCAGAACGGTTCGAACTCTCTTGGCTAACGGCAATGGGCGATGCGCCTTGCAAGTCCCGGCGCTGTCGCGAGCTGCGAACGGCCCTGGGCATCGGACTGCGCTTTTGACGTACTGCGGGGAATGATTTTATCGTTCGAGCTCGATTGGCATTGGAAAATCATTCGATGATGCAAGCCTGGTTGGCTTCGATCCCCGCAGAACGTCAACGCTTCGCCTCTGCCTTGCAAGTGGGCTCGCACTTCCAACACCCCTCTTAAAAATGGAATCGAAACATCGTGTTTCGATCTGTTTTTTCGCGGGCGTCCATGCCCTGGCTCGGATCGCACGACGGGCGGCTTTACTCGGTATTGAATCGTTTTCCTTTCAATGAGCCGAACTTGGCCTCCGCTTACATCACTCGCATTAACCGCCCTTGGCGCTACGGGCAACGCGGCTGGACTGGGCTCGAATCGCATCGGTTACTCGCGTTCGATCTTTTCATCTTTCTTCCACCACCCTTCGAACTTCCACGCCGCTTCGTGCCCTTCGCTGGGTGCGATCCTCACTGGCCACGACTCGCTACGCTCGGTGGCCATGCTTCGGCCTCCTGCCTGTGCATGTCCACTGGCATCCCTGCCATCGTGGCCCGTCAAGGCGTGGCATCCGTGACCACGCTCTCGCGTTTCTTTCCCAACAAGTAACACAACGACCACCGGCAATTCCAACCGAAAACGCATCGGTGCGAATCGAATCAACAACGACACCTCGCAACGGGGCCGTTCAGTTAATTGCCGCACAGAATTCCGCCGCGAATAAACCGCACTCGAATATCGACATCGCCCGCGCGGCGGCTCAGAAATCGCTGATTCGTAACATCGAAAACCGAAAACCCAGTCTGACCCTGGCGCAGCCGCCACCCGATGACGTCGCCAACGCGCCGGCTCAGCAATCGATGCTTCGAAGTTCTTAAAACAGGAAACAGGGTTTGACCCCTGGTTCTCGTACAATTGCGAAAACCGAAGATCAAGTCTGACCCCGCGCGAAGTGCCTCGACAATACTCCGGAAGCAATTCCGGAAAACATCGGCGGAAGTAACAATCGCGAAAGCTCTACCACGATAAGCCCGGAGTAGAATTTGGCGTCCAAAAAACTTTGCTCTATCCAGAAACTCACCGTCCACAACAGAAACGCACTAAGACAAATGGCGGCTAAAGAAATACTAACCTTATGTCTACCGATGTACAAAAACCAAGGAACAAGGGCAAACTGTCCAAATAACGCAACGGGAATCGCCAACAGCAAACTAAGAAAAAAGTACAGCTGCAACCCGGCCGGGCAATCTAACCCCTGTCCTCGCGGCGTTAGAACGAAGTACCAAACGGGAACTAAAACAACGGTGACGACAATACACGCCATACCCAGACCAATCCTCCAAACGATTTAAGATCAAAATACTTGACGATTATCATCGCAATTCGCAACTACAATCCAGGATCTGCAATCCCACCGATTTCGTAGTTTCTACACTCTTGGTCTTCGTGCTCAAACTTGAAGCTCGCAGAAAAACCGTAACCGACACCGCCTGGAAACTCTTGTTTTCCTGGCCAACGGTCCGTTCGATCAAGCGCATCATCGAATGTGTCGTTCAAGTCAATCTGGCCTTTGCACGAAATTGAAACACATTTCGTACGTCTCGGGGGACACCTTGCCAAATCCTCGCAACTGACTGAAATCTCACACTCGATTGATCCGGTCAATGTGGTGTTTCCAATTGCGAACAGCGGAAGCAGAACATTCCAATTTCCGGGTGCGTAATCTACATCAAAATTGTTTGCCCAACAGTTGCTCGATGATCCACCGCACTCGATTTCACCAAACGAATCCCACATCATGTCACGCGCCTTTTCCTGTAGTTGACGCGCAACGCCTTGGGCAATGCTTGAACTAACCCACATTCCGAAAAGCCCTGGAGTATCCGATTCTAAGTCCATATGGTCGCCATTGTGGTTGTAATACCAATCCCACCAATCGTCGACGAACGGCAGCAGGCCCAGTGGATCTCTATCCGACAGAGCGTGCCCTCTGACAAACTCGTACAAATTTTTACCGCCTCGTAACCCGATGGGGTCTCTGGAGAGCCATCTTCCTAAGGCGGGGTCGTACCAGCGGGCTCGGTTGTATTGCAGGCCGGTGTCGGCGTCCCAGTCGCGACCTGTGTAGCCAAACAGTTCGTCGATGGCGGCGGCGCTGTTGGATGCTATGACCGCTCCACTGGCGTCTCGGTCGACTTCGCGGCGACGTTGCCCGAAACGGTCGTAGTCGACGTGCTGGCG
>JAYTVM010000018.1:0-8959 GCA_043743995.1 Pirellula sp.
CGCGGAAGAAATCAAGACCTTGGGCGAGAAGATCGTCGGCCTGACGCTCAAGCAAGCCAAGGAATTGAGTGATTATTTGAAGGAAGTCCACGGCATCGAGGCCGCTTCCGGTGGCGGTATGATGATGGCAGCTCCTACAGATGCTGCCCCAGCTGCCCCAGTCGTTCAAACCGAATTCGATGTTGTAATGACATCCTTCGGTGAGAAGAAGCTGGACGTAGTCAAGGTCGTAAAGAACTTGACTGGTCTATCTTTGATGGACTCCAAGAAGCTGGTTGAAGCAGTCCCTGCCAAGATCAAAGAAGGCGTTTCGAAAGAAGACGCCGAAAAGGTCAAAGCAGAACTCACCGAAGCCGGTGCTACTGTTGAACTCAAGTAGTCGATCATCGCCGTTGGCGTATTCATGCCGACTGTGACTCATCGATGACTAAACAATTGAAAAGGCATGTTCGCTGAACATGCCTTTTTTTATTTGAAGTGCTGGGAGTGTGCTTTTCACCGCGAAGCGGTTTGACAACTTAGCCCGAGTTTACTACGAAGGCAGCGCACTGTGCTTTTCACCGCGAAGCGGTTTGACAACATAACCCAGGGTCGCCGCGAAGGCGGCGCACCCTGGGTTTACAGCCAATCGGTGCGATGGACCCCAACGGGGTCCGACAATATGAATGGCCATTTCCCGTGGCCAATGTCCCTCGTGACGAACGTATCCCTCGTGTCGACGGGCACATCTCGTTCGACGCGGTCATCCAAACGTTCAACCCCGTTGGGGTTGGAGTGTTGCATTCGTTGCGGACCCAGGGTGCGCCGCTTCCGCGGCGACCCTGGGCTTTGTTGTTTTACGCCTTCGGCGTAGCGCAGCTACCTGAATTTATACAGACTAAAACGCACTCTCTAAGATGCCGACTAAATCCAATTCCGTCGGACGACGCGGATTCACATCCATGAGGCGTTTGATTTGAAAGGCCCTCGATGCTACCCAAGGTATTTGCTCTTTCTTAAGCCCCAATTCACTCAATCGAGTCCGAATTCCGACTTCCTGTTGAATCTGGACAACGGCCGAGATCGCCGCTTCTGCTGACGCAAATCGAGTCAGTCCTATCAAGTCACACCCTAACCAACCGCCCACTTCGGCCATCGATTCAACGCAGGCTGGCAAATTGAATCTCATCACGTGCGGCAAAAGCAAACCGTTCCCCTCGCCATGACTGCAATGCGTCAATCCACCGATGGGATACTCGAGCGCATGTACTACGGCTACGCCACTATTGGAGAAAGCCATTCCCGCCATCATGGCTGCCAAAGCCATCCCATCACGGGCTTCGGAATCGGTCGGGTTTTGATATGCCCGTCGGAGGAATTGGCCGACCAGCCGAATCGCTTCTCCTCCCATGAGTCGGGTTAGCGAATAGCTGCCTTCATATGCCCTGGCTTGCGGATCTATCTCAGTCATCTCGCTATAGTCCCGATTGGTGACCGCCTCGATCGCATGCACCAGAGCGTCAATACCGCTATCAGCCGTCACTTTCGGTGGACAAGAATCGGTAAGTGCCGGATCGACAATTGCAACGGCTGGCCGAAGCCAGCGACTGAGCGTGCTGACTTTGTTTTGTGCAACAATATCGGTCAGAACCGCCGCATGCGAAACTTCGCTACCGGTCCCTGAAGTGGTTGGTATCGCGATCGTTGGTACGATCGGGCCGGGAACCATGTCAAAACCAAAGTAGTCACGAGGCGTTCCACCGTGACGCAGGACGGTGGCCACGATCTTGCCGATGTCCATATTGCTTCCACCACCGATGGCAACCACGACATCGACGCCAGCGGCTCTGCCGGACTCGATTGCGGCTTGAGCGGTCTCAATCGGTGGTTCGGGAATACAACCGTCGAACACGAGAACCTGTGTGCATGACAATCGCAATCGCTGCAGTAACTTGTCAACTTGCGGCAGGCTGGCAATGGTCTTGTCGGTAACGATCAATGGACGAGTGACATTCAAACGTCGCAATTCGTCAGGAAGCATCGCTGCGCTTCCGCGACCGAAACGAATATTGGCGGCGGTTGCAAACTGCCATACGGTGTTGTTGGTTGGCATTGTGTAATTTGGAAATCGGAGTGTTGCAAATCCCACGGGCTTGGAGGTCGTCCAGCTGTATGACCCATGAAATCCAAGGGATTTCGAACTGTGTGGCACGCCCTGAGGTACGAAGGGCGTGGTGAATCGCTAGAGTCATTTGCCTAGCTTCACACGCCCATCGCGTTCGCTCTGGGCGTGCCACCCCTCAGTGAGAACCCGAAACTCATGATCGCAAAGATGTATTATTCCACGTTTCCCTTGGCAGCGCTCCACCAGAGATCATGCGGTTCGCCATCCAGCGGCAACTCAATCTGATCGATTTCGTTCCAAAGCCTCTGGGCCGTTTCCTCGACCGGTTCCTCTTGGTAATCATACCAGAGTCGATCGATGCCAACAGGTTCTCGTTCAACCCGGACAATCGGTTCCGGCGTCGGCTGGCGTCGCGGTTTGCGAACGATTCGATTCATCTTCGGCGGCGGAGGAAGCTCAATCGCTTCCATCACGGCTGGCATCAAAGGAACTGCCGGCGACAACGGTGCAGGTGGCAACGTTGCAGGTGGTAATTCGATCGGTGGTAACGGCACATGTTCAACGACCGGAGCGACTGCCTCTACCAATTTCGGTACCACCTTAGCAACTGGTGCGACCACGATAGGCTTTTCCACAATGACTTCCGGCGCTCGACGAATTACCTTTGGAGTTGGAGCAGGTACAGGTACATCGTGCGGTTGATAGATGCGAGCATCACCGGTCTGGCCCTGAGCGGGCAAAACACGTACTTGCACGTCAATGTTGTGGAAAATACGCATGATATGCTCATGGCATGTAAACATGATGACTTGATGTCCCAGCGATGCAAAGTCCCTAAGTACCTTGGCTGCATGGGTCGCGCGAATCGAATCGAAATTGACTAGCACATCGTCTAATACGAGCGGCAAAGTCACCCCGCGTCGCGAATAAGCCGCCGCCAACGACAACCGCAACGCGATGAAGACGGCTTCACGTGTCCCACGACTCAAGACTTCGAGTGGCAAACTCTGATTCTTTTCGTTATCGATCCGCAACGCGTTCTTCCCAAGCGGCGTCCAAACGCGCACATACTTGCCATCCGTCAGTTGTTTTAAGAATGCGGAAGCTTCACGCAATGTCTCCGGCTGTCGTTCGGTTTCGTAGACTTCGCATACTTTTTCAAGCATGCTTGTGGTGGCGGCCAATGTCCGCCAATGTTCTGCACAAGCCGCCAATTGCTTCTCCAGGCATGCCAGTTCCAGCTTGACTTCTGCCAGTCGACGATCTGCGGCCAAGCTTTTCATTTCTTGAGCGGTCTCCCCTTGCCTTTGCAGCAATTGCGAGACCCGTTCGTCGGCCTGCTGACCGCGTTGACCAAGCGTTTCCCAACGTTTTTCTAGCTCGCCGGCCGGTGCATTTTCCAGCAGTCTCGAAACCGACTCGAATGGAACATGCCCACCGATAATCGCGCTGATCCGCGAGTCCAAGTCCAAGATCTCTTGCTTCAACTTCAAAAACTGATGCTTCAGCCCAAGCTGCTCTTCGAGTTGTTGTTGGTTCTCAACACCTAAGTCCGCAAGGTGCGTCTGTCGTGCACGAATCCATCGGTCCATCAGCCTCTGCAAAGACTTTTGCTTCTTGGACAATTCTTCATCTTCGGAACGCAACTGACGACGCAGTGTGATGTACTGTTGATGCTGGGCTAGGGTATTGGACAACTCTTGAAGTTTGAGAAGCGGCCCATCCGTCACGCCATCTTTGGGTAGTGTCGTCGCTGCCGCCGCACGCAACGCAACTTGGTCTTCCCGATTCCGCTGCTCCCGTTTGTCACCCCGATCACGCGAATCGGCCCGATCACGCGAATCACGTCGGTCGCGGTCCGAGTTCTTGTTCGAATTGCTCTGAGGATTATCACGCGATTGTTCGACTCGTTCGAGCAGCGAGCGGGCCGCTGGATCTTTGTACTCATGATTGGAGTCGTCCACCGCAACTTTCAACTGCAACGATAGAGCTTCGATGCGTTGCAGTCCGGTCGACAATTCGAGTTTGCGTTGATCGAGTTCGTCCTCATGTGACTTCAAGCGTCGACGAGTCTGCAACAAGGACTCGTAACCTTCTGCTAGCACTCGAATGCTTTTCGGAGAAAGGGAATCTGCAAGGCCCAGTTGACCGAGCATCTTTTTCCATTGGTTGCGTGAGGATTTGAGTCCACTAGCTGCATCCATGCCATGCTGTCGCACCGTCTTGTACCGTTGTCTGGCCGCTTGCAGATTATGAAACACGGGCAAATAACTTTCGCATTGCGCAACTTCGTGCTCTGCTTCACGAATTCGTTGCTCTAGTGAACCACTATGTTCCGGTAAAAGCTTGAGTAACTCCTCCCGTTCTGCTTCGGTTTTCCGAACTTGAGCCGTCAGGGCTTCTAATTGAGAATCGCAGTCCTGCAGGTCGCTACTCGAGCCAGCTTCAAGCCGTTTCCAGAAGTAATAAGTGCCTATTAAGACAGCCGTCCCCAACAGGAAAAGCAATAGACCGGTTGTTTGCTCGGTTCGTTCGGCATCAATCTGCTGTGCAGCCTTTACCGCTTTCTCAGTTACGCTCATGGCGAATTGAGTGGCACTTTTGACAGGCGCTGAATTGGTCCATTGCCAATGAAAGAATTTGCCTAAGCCCAGAACCAACATGATGGCCCCGAGGATAAAAGGAGGTGCCAATCGAAACACATGGTCGACAGGCAAGCCTTCTTCGCTCTCCATACTGACCGCATCTTCTTCGATCTCGCTCTTGTGCCGAACCAGCTTATCGAGTCGTTCCTCCAAATTTTGACTTTTTCGTAGCGATAGCAACAGCTCGTTCGAGTTTTTATGTGCTTTTTGCAGGTCCTTTTCGTTCCTCAGGGCGAGAAAACCGTTGATCTCAGCCGCGAGTCGGGCTGCTTCTTTCTTGTCGTTGAGCCCCTGTTCTTTGGCTTGTTTGAGCCGAACTTGATGCGTTCGAACGTCACGTGCCGGGCCAGCAAGTTGACTGATCGCTTGCCTAGAAAGGTCGGGCATATTGGCCAAACGCTTGTCCTTGAGCAGCGATTCTTGATCCTGTTCGCTCAGCCCCAACCGCTTGGCGTCTTCGATCAGTTGTTCTTGGGTTTGCTGGTAGTCCGATTCGAGCCGTTGGATTTGCTTTTGAAGCGAAATAATCCAAGGTCCTTGTTCGCCGGCCGCTTCGATTTTTCCAGCCAAGGAAAGGATCCCTTTGCTGACAGGCATTTCGCTAGCCCGTTGTCGAATCTGCTTGCGCTCTTCTTTGACCGTTTGAACCTGACGCCGTTTGTCTTCGATCTGCTCTTGAATTTCACGAAGCTTTTCGATCGCATTTTCAGGCAGATCCACACGCGCATTGAGGGCTTTGAGGCGATTGCGAATGTTATCGCGTTGCACCCAAGGCTCCCGAACTTGTAGTGCGGTCTCAACCGCGCGGGCTTCCAGTTCCCATTGTTCGCTTCGTTGCCGCAACTCTTCGATTTCGGTTTGCTGGTTCTTGCGATGAGCAGCCAGCTCACCCCAACGCCGACCGCGGGCTGTGTGCTGTTCCAATTCGTCGCGAAGCTTTTCACGCTTAGCTAGCATAGTCGACATCTGTCCGACGTCGGCGGTGGTCGATACGATCTGCCCACGAGCTGTTTTGAGTTGGCGCATGACGTCCACCAGCGACACGCGATCCAGTCCGCTCGATAGCTTGTAAAGCTCGTCGGCGGCTGCCGTATCGTCCAGCGTACTCAGCTCCTGCAATTCGCGAAGCCCGATCGCAAATACATTGGTAAAGATCGACTCGTCGACGCTTCCGAGCAACGCTGTCAGTCGATGTTGACCTTGGGTAACACCGTCGCTGCTGGTGACGGTAAGTTGGCCGACGATGCTTGGGTCATTCAACGTGGCTCGCCTTGCGATTTCATAGCCACCGCCCGGTCCGCTAACTCGCATCGCACCACCGGGTTTACCGGGAAATACGGGTGGCAAGTACCGCTGCCGGCGTTCCGCCGTGAAGCCGTACAGCATGGTCCGAAGGAACTGCATCAACGTGGTCTTGCCCGCTTCGTTAGGACCATAGAAGACCGTCATGCCATCCGGCAACGAATCGACGGAAAGTCCAGACCAAACACCGAAGCCATCTATCTGTATGTCGCGTACCTTCATGCTTTGGTACCTCCAAATTTCCTTGTGGATGCTAGCAAATCGATCTTGTGACCGCGAAGCAAATCGACCCCTAGTAATGTAGCACGGTCGAGCATCCCGGTGACGGTGTTCGCATCTTCGTTAACCAGGAGTGCTTGCCAAGCGGGGTTGCCGGGCGTTTCGCTCTCGACCAACGTCTTGAGATTCACGTTTTTGCCGAGGTTTTTTCGACTATCGGAGCAGGTTCTCAAGAAGTCACCCAGGATCGTTTCTTCCTCTTGCCACTTCTTTGGAAAGGCTTTGGGCGAAAGCACTTCGATATCGGTCGACCATACGGAGCATGAGCCATGGCCGTATTCACGTCGAAGCCACGATAGGATTTCTTCGAGTGCGGCCGGTCCAACCTGGGAGGCATTCTCCAAATCCATTTCGATCCGCCAGTTCACAATCAGGTGGCGGGTACCATTCTCCGATTGCAAGCGGGAAACGCGTTTTGTCATTAGTTGTCGAACATCCCGTCCGAGCGCCAAGTCTTCGGTATCGAGTGTTTGCGTGACATAGCGAAACACATCGACATCTTGTGCGGTGATTTGAGCGTCGTGGTTGCCATCGACTTCTACGGTCCAATATCCATGCGAGCCGTCTTCGGAAAAGGAACGGCCTTGAGGGGTCCCGCAGATGCGCATGTGGGGGGCTTCGCCATGCAAGGTTTGTCGTTGGTGATTTCCACCCAGAGCCCAGTAGTCGATACGTTGACTGAGGAGTGAATCGCGATCGGCAACTCCGTGAGCCAGAGCGATCACATAGGTATCGTCGGCTTCGAGCGAAAACTCCGCGGCCCGAATCGACTCGCGACCATCGCTCGAGCGTCCGAGAATGGTGGCCAGTGCAAAGCCGTTGCGACGGTAGACGACCGGTTCGAGTTGCCTTTTCGAAAACAAGTGAACGTTGCTAGGGAGCGCAACGGCATCGGGCCAGCGATCGGGATCGTCGACTTGGCCACCCGCCCAGAAAACTTGGATATTGCGTTGTTGGAGCTGTTCGAACTGCTCTAGTAGAAACGCGGGACCAGCGGCCCCACAGGAGACTGGGTTCAGAAGGTCACCCGCCAGGAGCACGAAGTCAACATTTTCGACGATGGCGGTTTCGAAAATGGCTTCGGCAGCTTTCCAGGGCGCATCGACGAGCTGTTGCTTAAGGTGTTCGGGCAGATCGATGAGATCTTGCATTGGACGCTCGAGATGAAAATCTCCGGCGTGTATAAAACGTATGGATTCCTTACCCATGACCACCCTCCCTGTGGATTGAATTCGAACACATTGCTTCGTAGCAACGTGGGCCGCGAATCTCCGCGTAGCTAGCAATGCTAGCAAACGAATGTTGAGTCACGACAAGTGGGGAGTTTAGTGGAAATGGATAGTCTCTGCCAATGTCGATTCGGTGCCCACGAGGCCAAATGCAGAAAAATAATATTTGGAGTGCTAGGATTCATCCGCGAAGTGGCATTGCCTGCTTGAGCGACTTTTGGCATGACCTCCCTGGAACGCTGGATGAGCCAAAAACGAAATGGGGCGTCCGTGCCCAATGCAATGCACCGTTTGCAAGCATCTAACTAAGTGGCTTGCAAACAACGCAGCAGCTTGCATCAGTGCAAGACATTTCGTTTCAAATCGGCGATCGGTGGATACGCCGAGCGGGAATGCAATAGCTGTACGGAACGATAGGAGGCTAAGCGGCTGCCAACTGGACTTGGCCAGTCTTTGCCATGACGCCTTCGATGAATTCTTCGAATATGCGGATATCAAGTGCGCTCGCGGCGGGCGATTCTGGATGGAATTGACATCCGACCACGAACCAATCATCGCTATTGCTTTCGATGCCTTCGATCACTCCGTCTTGGCAACGAGCCGTGACGCGAAAGCAATCCGCCAATCGGTCGATAGCCATGTGGTGACGGCTGTTGACGCGAATTTCCCCTTCACCGTAGACACGCCCCAAAATGGAGTTGGACTCTACGACCAAGGAGTGCCGATGATTCGGGTCATGTGGATCCTTGTGTGGGATAGCCGACGGCATATCGATGGGAAGATGATAAAAAAGATTACCACCTTGAATGACGTTGATGAGTTGAAGTCCAACTCCAACAGCCATCAAACTCAACTGTCGATTTGCGATCTCTTGAGCCAATCTACGATCGAACTCTTCGCGGCGTGCTTCCATTGGGCGAACCGAACTATGCAACATGTATCCGTCGTTACGAGGATCCAAGTCGCCACCACCCACCAAAAAGAAACCATCGAGTCGATCCAGCAATTGTTCTAGACTGGATTGATCTGTCGTGGGTGGTACCAAGACTGGTATCCCACCTGCGTTGGCAATTGAGTCAAAGTAGCCTGCGGCTAAGTAGCAGTATGCAGGTGTACCCTGGTTTGTGGCACGAAAATCGCAATTCAAACCAATGAGCGGCCGTTGGTTCATTCGATAGGATCCTCCTAAATGAAAAGTGACGTGTCGCGAGTGTTTGAGTAGATCGGCGGTTTGACCGTACAAGCCAAGACGGTTTGCAAATCAGACAGCGTGCGACAAGAAGATGGAGTAAGCGGTGCCGACTCGGATTCGCGTGCGATCTAGATTATTAGGTCCAGGATTCCATCCTGATCTTTACTATTCTAAATCGGAAAGGGAACTTGATGCACTCAAAAGTGAT
>JAYTVM010000019.1:0-8952 GCA_043743995.1 Pirellula sp.
CATGGAGTTCCGTTCAATGGCTGCCGCAACCAAAGAAAAGACCAAGGTCAAGCTCGTACCACTCGGCGATCGGATCGTTGTCCAACGAGAAGTTTCGCAAGAGAAAACCAGCGGCGGGATTTTCTTGCCTGATTCAGCCAAGGATCGCCCAACACGCGGCAAGATTATCAGCATCGGCGATGGACGTGTCCTAGACAATGGAAGCCGCTCGACCCTCCAGGTCAAAGTTGGTGACCTCGTGCTCTTCACCAGCTACGCAGGCGAAAACATCGAAGTCAACGGCGAAGAATACCTGATGATGAGCGAAAACGAAGTTCTCGCGATTATTGGCTGATTCACGCCGAATCCCCCGATTCGAAACCACTTTACTCAACATAGATTTACGGAGTTTTTCAATGGCAAAAATTATTGCTTTCGATCAAGAAGCACGCGAAGCGATTCGTCGCGGTGTTAGCAAACTGGCCCGTGCGGTCAAAGTCACCCTCGGACCTCGTGGGCGAAATGTTATTCTCCAGAAGAGCTTCGGCAGCCCAACCGTGACCAAAGACGGTGTAACGGTTGCTAAAGAAATCGACTTGGAAGACGTTTACGAAAACATGGGCGCCCGCATGGTTCGCGAAGTCGCCTCCAAGACGAGCGACGTTGCCGGCGATGGAACCACCACGGCAACCGTTATGGCCGAAGCTATTTTCAACGAAGGGCTCAAGGCTGTCGTTGCAGGCGTCAACCCAATTCAAATGAAAAGCGGTATCGAAGCCGCAGTGTCGGACATCACCGAAAAACTTCGCAAGATGTCGATCAAGATCAAAGACAAGTCCGAAATGGCTAACGTTGCTAGCATCGCTGCCAACAACGACCGAGCCATCGGAAACTTGCTCGCAGACGCCATGGAACGAGTTGGCAAAGACGGTGTTGTGACTGTCGACGAAGGCAAGAGCCTCCACGATGAACTCGAGTTCGTCGAAGGCATGCAGTTCGATCGGGGCTACCTTTCGCCTTACTTCGTAACCGATCCAGGCACCATGGAAGCCGTTTTAGAAGATCCATACATTTTGGTCTACGAAAAGAAGGTTACCAACATCAAGGATTTGGTACCGGTTCTTGAGCAAGTCGTTCAGCAAGGCAAACCGCTGTTGATCATCGCGGAAGATGTCGAAGGCGAAGCCCTAGCAACGTTGGTTATCAATCGATTGCGCGGCACGTTGCAAGTCTCTGCGGTCAAAGCACCTGGCTACGGCGATCGACGCAAGGCCATGATGGAAGACATCGGAATCTTGACCAACGCAACCCCTGTCTTCGAAGCCCTCGGCAAGAAGCTCGAAACACTGACTTTGGCAGACCTAGGTCGTGCTAAGAAAGTAATCATCGACAAGGACAACACAACGATTATCGAAGGTGGCGGAAAAGCCAGCGACATCAAGTCCCGCATCGACCAGATCCGACGCGAAATCGATAACACCTCCAGCGATTACGATCGCGAAAAGCTCGAAGAGCGATTGGCCAAGTTGGCTGGTGGCGTAGCAAAGGTCAACGTCGGTGCTGCAACCGAAAGCGAAATGAAAGAAAAGAAAGCCCGTGTTGAAGATGCATTGCATGCAACCCGCGCTGCCATCGAAGAAGGAATTCTGCCGGGTGGTGGGGTTGCTCTTCTACGTGCGTCGACTCAAGTCTCACCAGCCGAAACGCTGACGACCGACGAAGTCACCGGCTACAACATTGTTCTCCGTGCATGCCGTGCACCGTTGACCATGATCGCAGCCAACGCTGGCCAAGACGGCGGCATCGTTTGCTCCAAAGTTGCGGAAGCCAAGGGCAATAACGGATACAACGCGCTTACCAACGTCTACGAAGACTTGGTCAAAGCCGGTGTAATCGACCCGACCAAGGTCACTCGCACTGCCCTGAGCAACGCAGCATCGGTAGCAACGTTGTTGTTGACAAGCGATGCACTGATCGCCGAGAAGCCAAAGCATGATCATGGCAAGAAGCCAGCCGGCGGCCACGGCGGCGATTACGATATGTACTAAGACATCTTCTCAACCGTGAGAGTGCACTAGACAAAAACCTCGGTCCCGTACCGAGGTTTTTTTATGCCCTTGGCTTCTTACGCATTACGAAAGGGGTTATTACCAACGCCGTGAAGGATTTTTCGAGTTTGTTTGTCCGGCTCGGGCTTGCCCCGACCGGACACCGTTTTGGTGTCCTACGTTCGCGGATCGAAACGATAACACGTCCGCTCCCTATTGCTTAGTCCGCCATTGGCGGACTAAGCAATAGGGGGCGGGAGCTAGGGAACTTGCTCGCTCTTAGCACACCAAAACAGGGTTGCGGGGGGACGAGCCCCCACGTAACCCAACTCTTTCGCTGCATGACATCTTTCACCGCGTTGGGTTATGACCATCTATTCTAGAGTAATGGTAAATATCCCCCGAGAAAAACTCGGGGGCATTTCACCCTCAACTCAACCAAGCTGGCAAAACACCCATGGCTGGCAGTTGCACCATTTGGATCTTCTCAATCGCGCTGATCGCCATCAATTGATCTAACGCAACCTTCGGCGGAATCCCATCCAAGTTGAGTACCCCAATCGCATGACCACCAGGTTGCTGGCCCGCTCGTCCCACCGACATCTGACCAATGTTGACTTGATGCTGGCCGAACACCGTACCTACCCGACCAATAATGCCTGGCACGTCGGTGTGCGTGAAGAACAACATGTGGCCATCCAAATACGCTTCCAGCCGATAATCGTCGATCGAGATTAAGCGTGACATATTGTTACCAAATACAGTCACGCCCGCTTTCACCTTCTTGCCACTGCCACTGACTTCCGCCGTAATCGAAGAGCTAAAAGCACCCAGTTCTCGATTTCTGTTTTCCGTCAGTTCGATTCCATGCTCGCGGAGAAGCATTTCCGAGTTGATAATGTTAACATCGTCCGCCATGGCTCGTTCCAGTAAACCGGCACAGAAAGCCGCCGTGAGCAGTTTCGTATCCTTGTCGGCAACTTCTCCGCGGTAGTTGAGTTGGCATGAACCGATACTCCCGTCATGCCACTGAGCCATCAGCAGACCAAGCCGATAGGCTGCGTCGAGATAACCACGAAGCGCATCCAACGTCTTGGGATCGAGCGACGCGACATTGACCGCATGTCGAATTTCGCCTGTTTTAAAGAAATTGATCAATAGCTGTATGCCCTCGATCGCAACTTGCGTCTGGGCCTCTTCAGTGCTGGCACCCAAATGCGGTGTGCAAATGACACCGGGCATACCAAACAACGGGCTATTCGTACAAGGCTCTTCCTCGAAGACATCCAAAGCCACACCCGCGATGATGCCGCGTTTTAAGCCTTCCACCAATGCGGCTTCCTCATAGATTCCCCCGCGGGCGCAATTGATCAACCGAACACCCTTTTTCAGAATTTCCAGTTGCTTCATGCCAACCAAATATTTTGTTTCGTCTGTCAACGGAGTGTGGACAGTCAAATAGTCAACTCGCGGCAACAACTCTGCAATGGAATTGAATTTTTCGACGCCCATCTTGGTGGTTTGCTCATCCGACAAAAACGGATCAAAGGCAATCACCCGCATTCCGAATGCCAATCCTCGCGTCGCAACTTCGCGACCAATTCGCCCCATGCCGATCACCCCTAAAGTCTTGTCGGCCAGTTGGCTACCCATGAACGACTTTCGGTCCCAACGTCCCTCGCACAAACTTTGATAAGCCGGCGCAACGGAACGAGACAGGCCTAGCATTAGTGCAAACGCGTGCTCGGCCGTGCTCAGTGTATTGCCGGCTGGCGTATTCATAACGACGATGCCGAGCCGCGTTGCAGCCGTTTTGTCGATGTTGTCGGTGCCGACTCCAGCTCGAACGATCGCTCGCATCCGTTTGTTGCCTTCCAACGAGGCTGCCGTAATTTTAACCCCGCTTCGAACGATAGCTCCGTCAAACTCATTGAGCGACTTGCGCAGTTCCTCCCCCTTCAACCCCGTTCGGACTTCGTATTCGAAGCCTTTTTCAGCGTTGAGAAGATCGAAGCCTTCTTGAGCAATAGGGTCAAGAACTAGAATGCGAAACGTCATGGATGGTTTGCCCATAGAAAAGTGGAGTGGAGCGGAGCAGGATCTGGTCAATTAAGGACCGTTCGATCAATTAATGTTTTTTTCGTTTAACGGCTATACCGTTCCGTTATTTGTTTAACAGTCAGCCGAAGGCGTACTCGATACCACTAAGGTACGCCTACGGCTAACCGTTAACCGATTAAATTACGTTGAAAAGTTGTTGATCGTGCGGTCCTAAGCGTTCTTGGACGCGAAGTCGTCCATGAGTTGAGCCAGCGATTGGACGCCGGCCATAGGCATCGCATTGTAAATACTAGCTCGAATGCCACCGACGCTGCGATGCCCCTTGAGTGAATCGAGCCCGAGTGATTGAGCTTGGGTCAAGAACGCTTTCTCAAGATTTTCGTTCGGAAAGCGGAACGTTGCGTTCATGAGCGAACGGGATGCCTTCTGCGCATGTGCCAAATACATCGTCGGGTGGAGATCGATTGCATCGTAAACCCATTTGGCTTTCGCCTGATTGATCTTGAGCATCGTCTCAAGTCCACCGATCGTTTTCTCCACCCATTCCGTAACCAGCCCCAGAACGTAAACTGCGAACGTGGGTGGCGTGTTCCACATCGAGTCCTCTTTGGCGTGATTATTGAAGTTGAGGTAACCAGGCAAGTTGTCGCTCGAGCGAGCCAGCAAATCCTTTCGAATAATCACGACGGTGACCCCAGCTGGCCCCGCATTCTTTTGCGCACAGGCATAGATGAGACCGTACTTCGAAACGTCGATAGGTCGGTGCAGGATATCGGAAGAGCAATCGCAAACCAAAGGGGCCGCTGAACTCAGGTCGTGCTGAAACTGAATACCCTGAATGGTTTCGTTGCTGGTGATGTGCACGTACGCTGCATCGTGCCGTATATTGAGTTCCGCCTCGTCAGGAACTCGGTCGTAATTGGTCGCGGCCGAATCGTAAATGGCCTCTACGCTGCCCTCGCGTTTAGCCTCTCCGATTGCGTATTTTCCCCACGAACCTGTCAGAACGTATTGAGCTGGACCCGCTTGCCCCCGCAATAGATTCATCGGAATCATGGAAAACTGAAGCCTGGCCCCCCCTTGCAAAAACAGGACATCGTAGTCGGTTGGGATGCTAAGCAGTCGGATAAGACGCTGCTTGGCTGCTTCTTGAATGGCAATGAATTGCTTACTGCGATGCGAAAGTTCCATCACCGAAGCGCCGCAGCCGGGCAAGCAAAGCATCTCATCTCGGATACGTTCAAGAACAGGCACCGGAAGCACGGCCGGACCGGAGGAGAAGTTAAAAAGTCGTTTTTCCATTATTCCCGTGTTATTCAGCGGTCGAAATCGTCGGATGTTGTAGAAACACCATACATCCCCAGCAGGTTCGGATTTTACGTCTAGAATGCTTCAGGTGGAAGGAGTAATGAAATAGGTCCTTCCTCGGGGTGACCGTTTTTCCAGAATGACTCATAACTAGCTAATGCCGCATCGCAGTACACGCCAGGTGGTGGAGGATCTCCGCTTAAACAACAGGCTAATCGAAATAACTGCCCCCCTTTCCACCCATTTGGAAATCGCTGAGGTCCAGCGCCGCGTTTACGCAAGAAGCGGCCCTGCCATTCTTTTTTCTAATCCCGTCGGAAGCAATTTCCCGATGGTAAGCAATCTATTCGGTTCGCTGGACCAAGCCAGATTTTTGTTTCGCAAGACCATCGATCGTGTACGTCGCGCGATCGAGCTCAAAATCGATCCAAATCAAGTCTTCATGCGACCATGGCGATACGCGTCTGCACCCTGGACGGCTTGGACCATGTTGCCTAAAAGCGTTCGGTCCGGTGCGGTTCAACGCAATAAGACGAGAATCGATGGGCTCCCACCGTTGATCTCCTGGCCCGACGACGGTGGCCCATTTGTTACGCTTCCTCAAGTTCTTAGCCAAGGCGATTCTGCTTCGCTGATGCAATGCAATCTTGGCATGTATCGCGTCCAGCTTTCAGGCAACGACTACAAAGCCAACGACGAAATCGGCTTGCACTATCAATTGCATCGTGGAATAGGCGTTCATCATCAACAAGCACTTGCTGAGGGACGTCCATTTCGAGTTGCAATCAGTGTCGGCGGCACGCCAGCCATGACACTTGCAGCGGTCATGCCACTACCAGAAGGGTTGAGCGAATTGACGTTCGCGGGAGCACTTGCGGGACATCGCATTCCCATGATAACCTCTCCCGATCATGCCCCGCTCTATGCGGATGCGGATTTCGTTATTCATGGCACGATTGACCCAAGTTCCATGAAACGAGAGGGACCCTTTGGGGATCATCTGGGCTACTACGCCAAGGAGCACGATTTCCCCTGGATGCGCGTCGAAAAAGTCTATCATCGGGATGGAGCCATATGGCCATTTACGGTCGTTGGGAGACCGCCGCAGGAAGACACCACGTTTGGGCAGTTGATTCACGAACTCACGGGTCCGATCATTCCAACGGTCTTACCTGGCGTAAAAGCGGTCCATGCGGTGGATGCTGCCGGAGTTCATCCCCTGCTATTAGCCATTGGCAGCGAACGCTACTCACCGTATCGAAAGCCCGACCGGCCACAAGAATTGCTTACGCAAGCCAATGCCATCCTCGGGCAGGGACAGATGTCGCTCGCCAAGTATTTGATGATCGTCAACTCGCTGGACAGCCCTTCGTTGGACATCCATGACATCGAGGCGTTCTTGATTCATTTGCTCGAGCGGATCGACTGGTCACGCGATTTGCATTTTCAAACGCGGACGACGATGGACACACTCGACTATAGCGGCGATGGATTCAATCAAGGATCGAAGCTCGTTATGGCCGCTAGCGGTACGAAGCGAATCGAACTCTCGACCGAGCTGCCAGCGACGTTTTCTCTGCCCGAGGGTTTTTGCAATCCGCGATGGTGTTTGCCTGGAGTCCTGGCAGTCCAAGGAACCGAAGCGAAGCCGAACGCTTCTACGCTCATTGCGCATTGGGATGGAAAGGCCCAAGCGATGGGCAGCACTTGGAAGGACGACTTGAACTGGCGCGGTATACGCATCGTTGTTTTGGTAGATGACTCCGATTTCACAACGCGGTCGCTAAACAACTTTCTGTGGGTGACATTTACTCGCAGCAATCCGGCCAAGGACGTCGATGGAGTAGGGGCATTTACGGAAGCCAAGCATTGGGGCTGCACAGGTCCGCTCGTGATCGATGCCAGAAGGAAACCGCACCATGCACCACCCCTTATCGACGACAAAAATGTGACGGCAAAAATCGATGCCTTAGCAGCCAAAGGTGGCCCGATCGCTAAGTATCTGTAGTTGGACTTTGAAAATAGCTGACTTCGTGAGAATTGAGTGCATCCTGACTAATGACCAAAAATGACTGATGACCAGAATAAGGAGCACTCAATCAATTCGTAGCGTAGCGAAACTCGCCAAGAGTTTTGGCGCCTGCTCAAACTCATTAATCGCGATGACGACCGTATCATTTCTACTTCAGTAAAATGCTACAATGATTGGCTATGGAATCGGACAAGCAAATCTATTTGATCTTTCAGTGGCAGCCGCAGTGGGTGTTTCTGCTGCTGCACGAGTCGCCACCGGCGGGTGCTCGATTTGAGTCGGTTACATTGAAATCGATTGAAAAGCGAGTCGACGCTGCTTGGGTTCCAGCGGATGCTTCGTTGGCAATTCTCGTGGCCGAGTTTCAAGGGTATGAGGATAATCTAATCTACGTTCGGATCGTGCAAGAGATGGCCATGCTCCGAGCGCAATACCCCAAACGAGAGGTTCGAGGCCTCGTTTTCTTTTTGGAATCCCGTTTTGATCCAGATTCCGATCCATGGCGTGAATTGGTTCAGGTGATCTACTTGGACGAAGCGTTGGGAGAGTTGAGCCGCGACCAGCCAGACCATCCGATGGTGGCGGTTTTTGCGCCATTGTTTGCAAGGAGCGAGGAAGTTTTGGAAACGGAAGCTGCGGAATGCTATAATCGGATAGACAGCCCCCAACTGGACCGGGCATCGGTGGCTGGATTGCAGGAAGTTTTTATAAGCTGGCTAATGCAGCGATTGCCTTACAAGGGAGCCAAGGAGATCGAAGAAATGTTGCTAGGAAAATTACCCGATATCCGAAATACTAAATCTGGCCAAGACCTTATCGCTATCGGTCTTGAACAAGGTATCGAACAAGGTCTTGAACAAGGAATCGAACAAGGAATCGAACAAGGGATTGAACAAGGGATCAAGCTAGGTCGCGAGGAGGGTATAGATCAAGGCAAGCTGGTTGGTCAGGTCCAGTTGCTGGAATCACTTTGCAATTCAATTCCAACGATGGAAGCACAATTGCGAAGCATGTCCGTCGAACAGCTCACAAGTCGCTTGAATGAGTTGAGAACTATTTTTGATGCTCGCCCGCTATAAAACCAAGGAACATCGGCGACATGACGTAATCCTGGGACGCACCGATGTCAGATGAACACCCGGCCTCCACCCAGCTCTCGGCTATGACTTTGACTACAAGATGAAATCGGCCGATGTTGGGAACAATAACAACGATTGTTGGGTTTGCTTACAACCGAAAGTGGAGGGATATTATGGTGACACGCCGCAGTTTCATTCAGGATGTCGCATTGACGGCAACCACCGCTAGCTTGATGCCACGAGCGTTTCCGAACGACATGGCTCGCACCGCACAAGGTGAAATCGTTTCGTTCTTCATTGTTGGCGATACCCATTATTGCGCCGACTGGTTGGATACTTCAATAATAAACGAGAGCTCAGCCAGCTACAACGCAGCACTCGTGACGCAATTGAATGAATTGCCTGGGACACTTTTTTCCGCAGAGGTCGGAGGGGGAAGAGTTTT
>JAYTVM010000020.1:0-2690 GCA_043743995.1 Pirellula sp.
AGTAAGCGCCCATCATGACCGGGGTCAGATTTCGGCGGCGCGGGCTTGATTTGCGGGGTAGTTTTTGCTTGTGGCAACTTGGCCACTTTCCCCAAAACCAAACCAACTCTCGAGGCATTCGTGACCCGATCTCAAGACTCCGGCAAAGCTGCTACTTGGAAGCAGCACTTTGACCGCTTCCAACTCAGCGGACTCTCCGTTCAGCGATTCTGCACTCTAAATAAGCTCTCTGTCCATTCGTTTCAGTACTGGGCCAAGACACTCGGGGGGACCCGCCAACGCAGGCCTTCCACCACGCCTCTACTCAACAACGGCAGTGAGGCTAAATCTAAGTCAATGATTACGATTCAATTCGGCGCGAACGTTGAGATCCGTATACCCGCTGACCAGATCGACGCGATCAAGTCGGTACTGCTCTGCTGTGCCAGTGCACAGTCTGAATCAGGTTCATTTCGATCGCTTCTCGTTCGTGACTGAGGAACGCTCTCATGATGTCACTCAATGGTCTTCCGCTTCGAGTCTTTCTCTACACGCGCGATGTCGATATGCGAAAGTCGTTTAACGGCTTGCTCGCAATCGTGCAGTCTGAGTTCAAGATGGATGTGCTCAAAGGCGATACGTTCTTGTTCCTCAGCAAGCGACGTGATCGTGTCAAAGCCATGTGGTGGGATATCGATGGGCTCGCGATTTACATGAAGCGTTTGGAAATCGGGACGTATCAGAGGCCGCTTGTTAGCACCGATGGCTGCTATGCGATCATCGATCGAACGCAACTGCAACTGCTTCTCTCGGGCATCGAGATGGGTAGCGCCAAACGTCGAAAACGGTATCAAGTTTCTTCACCAAAAGCGTCTTGAAAGAGACCGCAATAATGATCCAAAAATACTTTTACTATTCTCTTCTTTTTGTGCTTCTACCCACTTGCGCTTTTATGATGTCGCGCTATAGTACATGCATGCAAGAAGCACCCGCACTACCATCTGAAATCAAGAGCATCGTCGATCAACATGCTCCATTGCAGAGCTTCATTACGACGCAAGTCACCACCATCACTTCGCTCCAGTCTCGCGTCGACTTCTTGCAAGTAGAACATGACAAGCTCGCTAAGATACTAGCAGCTCAGATAGCAGGTCATCGCAAAGAGACACACATCTCGAGCGAACTTCAGGGCTGGCTTCCCTTCGAGTCCCAGGAAGAGTTTGACCAGGCCAGAGCCGTTGCAGAAGCCGAAGCGCAAGCGATCGTGGATGCTCGCGATCTAGCGCCACCGAAACCGAAGAAGCCACGAAAAGAATCGCTTCCTGAGCATTTGCTTTTTATTGATCGAGTTTACGATGTCCCCGAAGGCAAACGCGTTTGCCCAACGCATGGTGCGATGACTTGCATTGGCTGCGATGAAACCGAAACATTGGTCCAAGAACCAGCCAAGCTTTTTCGATTCAAAAACAAGTTCATGAAGTACGCTTGCCCATGTTGCTCGGAGCACGGGATCGTATCACCAGAGCGACCCACGGGACTTGTCGAGGGAAACAAGTACGACACCAGTATCGCAGCCACGATCGTTACTGATAAATACGATCGCCACCTACCCGTCTACCGCCAAGTTGATTCGTTCGCGAGTAGTGGATGGACACCGAGTCGTTCGACACTCTTGAACCTTCTCGTGCAGGCTTGTTTTGTCCTTGAACCGCTTATAGCTCACATGGCCAAGCTGGTGAAATCAGATAATGTGATCGGCATCGACGAAACGAGTTGCCGAATGCTGATGCCTCAGGAAGATCCCGTTGCGATACCTGGCGACTTGAAGTCGAAGCGACTTCTAGACAAGATCAATGAAGCGCGAGGCAAGAAGGAGGATAGTATCCTTGGCAAGATGTGGGCATATAGTGGCCTAAATAGGGCACTGTATAACATCTTTGACTTCCGGATTTCTCGGCACCGCGATGGCCCACAAGAGTTTTTGGCTGAGAGTCATGGCTACGTCCAGGGGGACTGCTTTTCGGGCAATATATCGGTGGTGCTAAAAAGCGATGATCGATTGACGTTCGTTGCATGCTGGGCCCATGCGCGCCGTTACTTGGTCGAGAGCAAGGACTACAAGGAAGAGTGTGAGAAGCTGTTGGACGTGATCCAAGCGTTGTATGACATTGAGCAACGAGCCGCGAACTATTCGATCGAGGAACGTCACGCACTTCGCCAGCGAGAATCGATTCCAGTGCTCAATGCAATACGCAGGCATCTGGATCTTTACGATCAGAGCCAAATCTTGCCGAAGTCGGACTTCGCGGGGGTGGTTCGTTATATCCATGGCAACTGGGCAGCATTGATGAGCTATGCATCGACCGGCTTTGTTCCCATTGATAACAATGCAATTGAGCGTCTCATGAAGCAAGTGGCCTTGGGCCGTAAAAATTGGCTATTCGTCGGAAACGTAGCGGCAGGAGAGCGGAGTGCGATGCTCATGAGTTTGGTCAGTAGCGCAAAGCGTCATGACCTAGACGTATGGAAGTACGTGAAGGACGTTTTAGACCAACTGCTGGCAGGCGAAACGGACTACCACAAGCTACTTCCAGACGTGTGGAAGCAAACGCACCCGGAGGCGGTCCGAGAGCACCGTGTCGAGGAGCGCCGTGACAAAGCGGAACGCAAGCAATACGACCGGGCCAAGCGCCTGCTCGCAGCCAAGGAAA
>JAYTVM010000021.1:0-2674 GCA_043743995.1 Pirellula sp.
CCGCACGTGGGCGACCACACAATTTGCAACGGTTCTCACGGCGAGACGAAAACTTTGGCTCGCGATTGGCTTTGGCAATTTTGCTTTTGCTGGCCACAGGTGGGTTTTCCGGTAATTCAAGGTAATTGGTAAGTAACTATTTTTGGTCTGTCATCGGCTTCGGCCTTTGACTTGTTAGCCGAAACGCATCTGCGATCGGTTTTCGTTTTACCGCCTGCTAACGCACGGCGGCTGATATCAGCCTTAAGCTGTTTTCTTCTTGGGAGCTCGGAATGGCATTCCGTACATCTCAAGCAATCTACGCGATACGTCGTTGTCACCAGCGGTTGTCACGATCGCAATGTTCATCCCTTGCGGTTTCGCGAACTTATCTGGATTCAACTCTGGGAACACCAACCATTCGGACAGCCCCATCGAATAATTTCCCTTGCCATCGAACGCAGTTCGGCTAATCCCTCGAAAGTCACGGACCCGAGGCAAAACGATACTGATTAGACGGTCCAGGAACTCATACATCTTGTCGCGACGCAACGTTACTTTGCAACCGATCGGTACACCTTCTCGCAGTTTGAAACCTGCGATCGAGTTGCGAGCAATTGTCAAAACAGGCCGTTGACCAGCGATGTCAGCCATCGCCTCGGCGGCCAATTCAAGATACTTCTTGTCTTGCATCGCTTCGCCAACTCCCATATTGATGGAGATCTTCTCCAACTTGGGAATGGAAAATACGTTCTTGAACCCAAACTCCTCTTGGAGTGCTGGGCGAATCGTTTCGGTGTAATGTAGTTGAAGTCGAGGGGCCATGTTTTTGATGCTTTGAATGAACTCTACTATCTGTACCAAATCCTAAGACGCAGTCCGGGTGAACCAGACGCAGTCCTGATGAACCGTTAACTAAGCCTTCTTGGCATGCAACGCACTAGGCGGGGAGACAACGCTGATTGCCATGCCGCTCTTCTTGCTATACCGCTCTTTTGAACCGTCCTCTAAGAATCGAACACCCATTCTGGTCGGCTTGCCTGTTGTTGGGCAAACGATCATCACCTTCGAAACGTCAATAAATGCTTCTTTGGAGAGTCTTCCTCCCTGAGGGTTACGCTGCGATCGCTTGACGTGTTTGTACACACGATTCAAGCCTTCGACGACAACCTTCCCCTTATCGCGGTCAACCTTGAGGATCTTACCTCGCTGGCCTTTGTCTCGTCCCGAAATGACTTCTACGGTGTCGTTAACTTTGATCAACATTTACACCACCTCACTAGCCAGCGAAACAATTTTGGTAAAACTCTTTTCTCGCAACTCTCGTGCAACCGCACCGAAAATGCGAGTACCTCGTGGATTGTCGTCTTTGTCGACAAGCACTGCGGCATTGCTATCAAATCGTACGTAACTGCCATCGACTCGGCGAGTCGGGTGTGACACGCGAACGATCACTGCACGAACGACAGCTTTCTTTTTGACTTCACTCCCTGGGATCACGCTCTTCACCGAGCAGATGATCACATCGCCGAGGCCGGCGTAGCGTCGACGTGTACCGCCTAACACCTTGATGCACATGATTTCACGTGCACCAGTATTGTCGGCAACTTGAAGTCGGCTTTCTTGCTGAATCATGATGGACTATGTTTCAAAAACGAATTGGAATTTTCTATAACGGACTATCTCAACAACAACCGATCAACTCGAAACGTTTGCTGCAGCAGCCTGCTCTGCCTTCAGAGTGGCTACGTCCACTATCTTTGACTTTTCAACTATGCGAACCAAGTTCCAGCGTTTGAGCTTCGATAGAGGTCGCGATTCTTCGATCTCCACCTTGTCACCTACGTGCGACTCGTTGTTTTCGTCGTGCACATGGCAGACAGTCTTCTTGCGAATGATTTTCGAATAACGCGGATGGCGAACCAACCGTTCGATTTCAACTCGACGTGTCTTTGCAGCTTTGTCGCTGGTTACAAAACCGACTAGGATTCGACGTGGCATAATGAAAACTTTGTGACGGATTCTCTGGAATGGATTCTATGGCAGGGCCAAAGCACTAAGCTTTGACCAGCCGCTCAGTTTGAATGGTTCGTACTCGAGCGATCAACCGTCTGTTAAGACGCATCTGGCTCGGAACGTCCACTCGATCGGTTTGCGCCTGAAGACGGAATCGGAACATATTCTCCGCAGCTTCCACCGCGGTAAGTTCCAATTGCTCGTCGCTCATTTCGCGAAGTTCGGAGGCTTTCATTTTCGACTCGATAACCTTGATAATATGACAAAACTATGCTGGACGACGTCGAACCAGGCGGACCGGAATCGGCATCTTGGCTGCAAGACGTGCAAAGCACACCTTGGCTTGCTGCTCGGTCACACCGGCAAGTTCGTAAAGAACCGTGCCTGGTCTAACCACAGCTACCCAGTACTCCGGCTCCCCTTTACCCTTACCCATTCGGGTTTCCAAAGGCTTGGAGGAAACTGGCTTATCTGGAAAAATTCGGATGTAAAGTCGACCTTCACCACGAACGTATTGGTTGGCCGCGATTCGTCCCGCTTCGATTGTTTGGGCACGGATCCAGCCACCTTGTAGGCACTGTAGTCCGAAGTCACCAAAGACAACCTTGTTACCGCGGGTCGCGTTACCTTTTATACGTCCTCTTTGGCTTTTTCGGTGCTTGACCCGTTTGGGCATCAG
>JAYTVM010000022.1:0-8882 GCA_043743995.1 Pirellula sp.
CTCAAGGAATCCGCAGCCAATCGCAATCGCAAGTTCATTCGAGGCCAAAATGCCGCCGCTGGCTGCTTCGTCGGTAGCTGATTTCGCAGGATGGTTGAAAAAAGTAGTTTGGGCATGTCTCTCTGCGGCGATTCTCATGTTTGCGTAGAATTAAAGAGAATCAGTTAGTGGGGTTCCGACTACGCTGACCGCCGCGGAGCGGACAGGCCTCCTTAGACGATCTGGAAGATTGAGCATCCAAACAAAAGATTGCGTCGAAACATGAGTGCAATTCACCCGGGAAAATGGTGGCACAGGGACGAGGATTCTGACAGAATCGTTTGCGATCTGTGTCCACGCCAATGCAGTTTGAAAGAAGGAGATCGTGGCTTTTGCTTCGTTCGCAAAGTCGAAGGCAATCAAATGGTGCTGGACACCTACGGTCGCAGTACAGGTTTTTGCATTGACCCCATCGAAAAGAAGCCGCTCAATCATTTTTTCCCGGGCACGAGCGTCTTGTCGTTTGGAACGGCAGGTTGCAATCTTGGCTGTCAATTTTGTCAAAATTGGGATATCTCTAAATCGCGAGAAGTAGCTAAATTAAGTTCCTTGGCGGAGCCAGACCTGATCGCACGAGCAGCAAAGGAACTCGGCTGCAAAAGCGTTGCCTTCACTTACAACGATCCCGTCATATGGGCTGAGTACGCAATTGACACCGCCAAAGCTTGTCGAGCGATTGGTATCCAAAGCGTGGCCGTAACTGCGGGCTACATTTCGCCTGAAGCGAGACGCGACTTTTATGTGCACATGGATGCTGCCAACGTTGACCTGAAGGCCTTTACTGAAGACTTCTATCGCAAGATAACTTACTCGCATCTAGAGCCTGTACTGGATACGCTGCGCTATTTGAAACACGAAACCGACGTGTGGTATGAGATCACCAACCTCATCATTCCAGACTTGAACGACTCGGAGGATGAGTTGACTCGGATGTGCGATTGGGTACTCAAGGAACTTGGCCCCGACGTGCCAGTTCATTTCTCTGCCTTCCATCCCGATTTTCGCATGATCGATCGGCCCAGAACTCCGCCCGAAACACTACTCCAAGCACATGCGATCGCAAAGCGGGCAGGGCTACATTTTCCGTTTGTGGGTAACATTCACGATGTCAAGCATAGTTCTTCCTATTGCAGTCATTGTTCTACCTTGTTGATTGAACGCGACTGGTACCAACTGGGTAAGTATGGGTTACTGGGTGATTTGTGCGGGGTTTGCGGAGCGAAACAACCAGGACGTTTTGGTGATTTGCCTGGTGATTGGGGACGCAAACGGCAGCCTGTGAACTTGGATACTTTCCGCCAAACAAATCTACAAAATGAAGTCCATCGGGTATCATTGCCGATATTGCGAGCTCACCAAGAATCGTCGTTTGATTCGCCTGAGCCCCCTGCAAATCGATCATCCATTTTTCCTATCGAGGAAGCCATGTCAAGTCAATCCATGTCCGCTCCAGTGAAACTCGCGATGCTTAAACTGGATGAACTGAGCGATGAGCAAAAAAGTTCCATTCAAAAGGCGGCACAGTTTGTGGTCATTGCAACTGTCTGCAACCGCAAACTTACGAGTGAATGGCTCAACATTCTCGGACCGATGGCTGACTTGCATGTGATGGGGATGTTCACGACGCTCAGTCGTGGATCTCAGTTGCGAGGTTGTTGCGGATTCCTTGGTCGGCCATCCAAACTCCAAGACGCGATTCTTTCGTCAGCTCAACGCACCGCCAAAGAGGACTCGCGAATGCCTGCGATTTCGACATCTGAATTGGCTTACCTGAATCTCGATGTTTCCATACTTGCGTCTCCGATAGTCCTCACCGTGCCAGCGGAAAAGAGGACGGACCATGTTCAAGTTGGAAGGCACGGCCTTAAAATCACGCGTGGTCAGCAGGCTGGACTTCTCTTGCCAAGTGTTCCCGTTGAACAGAATTGGAGCGTGGAGCAGTTCCTGGAAGGGGTGTGTCGCAAAGCTGGAATCCCAGAGGCGTCATGGATGGACGCGGACACACTCCTTGAAACATTTGAGGGTGTCGTGATCGAAGGTAAAATCGAGATCGCCAATTTGCCGTCTGAAGTGCCGATCCGAAGTGCTCCAGGGAATATTTCCAGCCTATTGAAACTGAAGCAGGTCGCGACACAGAACTTGATCGCGTTTTCGCATGGCGCCACACCAACCTACTACGCACTCGATGCGATGGACGGGAATGTCAACGGGCTCGTTTTGACGATCGTTGATACGGAGACCAAAAAACCGCTAGCGCATTGGATCAAGACTTCCTTGCGAAATGATATGCCACTTCAGTCGAGCCTATTCGATCTTTGCAAAGCAGCATCCGAAGTGCTTTCCAAAGCTCGGTTTCAGAAAGCATTGGACATCGAGCTAGTGATCACGGTTCTATTCGACACCGTTCACCACGGCGCTATCCATTTCGATGATTGGGATGAGAACCTGTTGAAATCCAAATTGGGTCACTGCGAAACGGATGGTTTGAGGACTGCGTCGCGCGCGGTCATCGCCGTTTGCAGCGATCGCGCTGCGGTTGCCTTCGATGCCGAGAAGAGTCCCGAGGCGTTGTTGAACGAAGCGGCTAACTCAATTAAGACGCGTCGGAATCCAATCGGTATCTACTCGATGGGATGCATGTCGACCGCTAGCTCGCTCTTGGCAAGCAATACGACGATGGCGAATAGCGACGAAGATGTTCGAATGCCAGCGGTTGCCGAGGGATTCTATCCTTCCAACCCAGATGCCAGACACAAACTCGTGGCTGAGTTAAGAGCAAACCTGCCGGCAGATGTGTCAGCCGTCCCCGCATTGGCGATCATGACCCCGCATGCTGGTCTTCGCTATAGTGGTCAAGTTGCGATGGATGTTTGGAGCCGAGTGAAGTTGCCCTCAACGCTGCTTATTATTGGCCCAAAGCATACAGCCTTGGGTTGTGATTGGGCGGTATCGCCATCGCAAGCCTGGGAACTACCTGGCGGAGAACGATGGCAGGCAGACAAGGAGTTGATGCACAAACTGGCCAAGGGGGTTGAAGGATTTGAACTGGATTTTGCAGCTCATGCACGTGAACATGGAGTCGAAATACAGCTTCCAATTCTCGAGGCACTTTCGACGACGGAAGATCGCCCCAAGCTGGTAGCGATTGCGATTAAGAGTGCTTCGTTAGAAGAGATTATGTTGGCATCCGAGCAACTGGCGGACGTGTTGCGAGATTTGCCGGAACGACCGTTGTTGGTAATTTCAAGTGACATGAATCACTACGCACCGGAAGCGGAAAATCGACGACGTGATCGGTTGGCGATTGATGCGATCTCGACTGGCGACCCGAAGCGATTGATTGAAGTATGCAAAGACAACTTCATCAGTATGTGTGGGCTCGTTCCGGCAGCGATCGTCATGCAGACTCTGATCAATCTCGGCGAGTCGTTTGCGGTTGAGGAAGTCAGTTACGATAACAGCGCAAGCAAAGGTGGCGATTCGAACCGGGTGGTGGGCTACGCCGGAGTCGTCTTCCGGTCGACTTGAGTTGTTGATGAACCCGGCTTAATTTAATCTGAAGTCGCCTGTTGCCAAAACTACTGCCCTTTGGTTAGAACTTGTCCCAATCGCTTTAAAACGCTCAGAGTTCGATCGCAACTTTCTGTACCGGAGACAGACGCCATGGCCCTACAAGACATTGAAGAAATCACTAAGTTCCTGAACGCCCGCGGTTTCCAAGATGCTGACGAGATGGCCCACGATGCCGTGGAAGAGGGGGAGCCAATCGTAGAGACTATCTGTTTCCACGAAATTGCCGAGGACTTGTTCAACCCAATTCACGATGCTACGTGGGTTGAGGAGGCCGGCGAAGATGGCGATCACGAGATCGGCGAGCACATCAAACGCTTGCTAGCAACAGGTGCGGATCCACAGGATCTGGCGATTTTCTCCCGTTACATGCAGCGAAGGTTTGCAGGCGATTTAGGTCGAATCCTCGATGGAATTAACTTGTACACATCGCCGGAACGTCCTTTTGAGGACTTCGGAATCTTTGCACTTGTGGATGGAAAACCGACCGCCCAGATAACCGACTTGGAAGAGGGGCTTGGGTTCTGGGATTTGGACTCCGAAATGGAACTGTCGCATTCCGTGGCCAAGGCCTTGGAGGAGGATGACAGCAGCGACGAGGATTGATCGCGATAGAATCCAAGTGATTTGATTGCAAGTTGAAATGCATTTGCCAATGGATCAAAGTCCGGTTTTTGCGTATCATAGGGTTGCTGCTTGTGCCTCACCCAAATCGATTCCTACTATCCATTGATTGCCAATGTCGACCGCATCTGCCGTTGCTAAGCCAATTGTTGCCTCCCAAGACCCCTATTTCCAGGAGCTTTTTGCTGAGCGAATCGGCGGAATTAGTTACGGAAAAGGCAACGAAATCTACAAGTTCGAAAAGATCAAACGTGCCAAACGCAAGGCGTTGGCAGACTATCCCAATCGCGGATTGCTCGACTTTGGAATTGGCGAAAACGACTCGATGGCTGACGCCAAAGTGCGGCAGCAAATGTCCGTTGAAATCAATCGGCCAGAGAACCGAGGCTACATGGACAATGGTCCCGCCGAATACAAGCAAGCCGTCAGTCGATTCATGAAACGGGAGTTTCAAGTCGACTTAGATTCCGCAACACAAATCAATCACTGCATCGGTAGCAAAACCGCGCTGTCCATGTTGCCCGCGTGTTTCATCAATCCGGGCGACATAACCATGATGACAGTTCCCGGCTATCCGGTGGCTGGTACCCATACCAAGTACTACGGTGGTACCGTGTATCGCTTGCCACTTTTGGCCGAAAACAATTTCTATCCTGACTTTAGCCAAGTCACCGACGAGACTTGGCACCGGACAAAAATGGTGGTGGTCAATTACCCGAATAGTCCAACCGGCCAAGTTGCGTCGCAACGGTTTTACGCAGAGATGGTTGAGCTGGCCCACAAACACAAGTTCATTGTCGTTCAGGATGCGGCCCACATACTATTGACATTTCGAGGCAAGCCGCTGAGTTTTTTGCAGACTCCGGGCGCAATGGATGTCGGTGTCGAAGTTCACTCGATGAGCAAGGGTTTCGACATGATCGGCTGGCGGATAGGTTGGGTCTGCGGAAACGCAAAAATCGTTCAAGCCTTCTCCGATGTCAAGGATAACTGCGACAGTGGCCAATTTGGGGCCGTACAGCGAGCCGCCATCACTGGCCTCGATTCGCCTGAAATCCCACAACGCATCAATACGAAATACCGCCGTCGACTTGAAAAGTTGGTGTCATGCCTTCGCAGTTGTGGATTCACGTGCGATGTTCCTGGCGGAAGTTACTTTCTGTACACCAAGGCACCCAAGGGAATACAGGGTGGAATGCAGTTTGCAAACGCAGAAGAAGCGTCTCAGTATTTTATCACCGAGCATTCGATGGTGACCGTACCCTGGGACGACGCGGGGAGTTTCTTGCGATTCTCCGTCACCTACGAAGCAGACGATGAATCGGCTGAAGACGCTTTAATGACGGAAACACTTCGACGTATTGGTTCGCTGTCGCTAACCTTCTAAAGCGATCGGACTTCTACCGAAGGGCGATTATGAACTTAACCCGTGTACTCCAGCCATACGTTTGCTGCTTGGGCAATCCTGTGGCCGGCAATCCAACGCAATTTGTGATGTACCGGGCAGCCCGCGCATGTGGCGTGGATTGGCGATTCTTTACTTCCCAAGTCGAGGTGGATCAATTTGAGACCGCCTTTCACGGTGTTCAAGCTTTGGGGCTCAGTGGCATGGCGCTTTTTGATCCCTTTCAAAGCAAAGCACTACCATTGCTTGATAGCGTAACGGAATCGGCCATGAGCCTTGGAAAAGCTAACGTTGCTCGCCTCGATGGCAATTCGTGGCTGGGAGACAATACACTCGGCACTGGAATTATCAACTGCATTGAATCCGGCATCGAAACATCCACGAAATCAGAGGGGGGGCGGCTATCTTCGGTCTTAGTCATCGGCGACCCCAGAATTGCCAAAGCGATGCGACTTGCAAGTCCTGAGTTAGCCGAACGCATTGTGGTTGTTCCAGAAGGGCTGGAGGCCAATGCCATGCAAGACGAAGAGGAAAGAAAACAGACGGATGTCCTACCCGCAAGGGAATTGGCTTCGATTGAGGGATTTGCACAATCTGGTTTCAGTGTTGGCTGTTTGGTACTGGCGAATGTTCCGAATGCAACCCTTTCACGCCAAATTTCGGCCTTGTCTTGGAGCAGTCCTGCAAGTTCCCTGATTCTCTCCAACACGTCCGACAAACTGCTGCGTCCGTGGAGAGATTCCGTGAAGGTCCACAGTGTAACTCACATTGAACTAGTTGATTTGATGGCTCACCAAGCGGCCGCAGATTTCTACTTCTGGACCGGAGTCATGCCGGCCATTGATTTGATCCGTGATTCGTTCGAAGAATATTTGCAGTGGTGACATCAGCCGCTATTACTTGTTATAGAATACCGTACCGAATCTCATTCTCAATCAAAGGAGTTAGGCCATGTCGTACGCAGAGGGTTCTCAGAAAAAAGGTGGTGGAAGCACTGCCGCTATCGTAATTGCAGTTCTGGCAGCATGTGCGTTAGGGTTTCTTGTATGTGCGGGCATACTCGCCGCCCTGTTGCTCCCAGCCGTTCAAGCCGCACGCGAGGCAGCTAGGCGCATGCAGTGCAGCAATAACATGAAGCAAATTGCATTGGCAATTCATAACTATGCGGACACGTACAAATCCTTACCGCCTGCCTATACCGTCGACAGTGATGGGAACAAATTGCATAGCTGGAGAACACTGATTCTCCCGTTTATTGAGCAGAACGCCGTGTATTCGAGAATCGACTTTAGCGAGCCCTGGGACCATCCCATTAACTCTTTTGCATTGGAATTGCAAGTTCCAACGTACATGTGCCCAAGTTCCAGTTTGCCAAAAGGACACACGCCTTATTTAGCGATTGTAGATCCCCAAAGTGTTTTCCCAGGTGAAACCACGACAACGTTTACTAAAATTACGGACGGTACGTCTAATACGGTCATGGTTTACGAATCGGATCCCGCCACAAGCGTTCATTGGATGGAGCCAAGAGATGGGGATATTGAAGCATTCTTAGCCGCGTTCTCTAGTACACATCGCCACAACCACACAGGAGGAGCAAACTGCACATTGGCTGATGGTTCGGTCAGGTTCTTTTCAAACAATACCCCACCCCAGACTCTGCGCGCCCTAGCAACCAAAGACGGCGGCGAAGTCGTGGCTCCCTATTAGGCGAGTGCTCTCTCAGAAGTCTCTCAACCTCTGCTACGACAAATCACCGATTTCTGAATTGGACCTCCCAAAAAACGATCGATAAATTTATGTTGGAAAAAGATGGAGCGACTGCTGGGGCGGCTGTCGATGCTGGATACCGATGGGTTGCCGAATGGGAGAAACACGAAGCAACCTGGATCGCATGGCCTCACAATGAAAAGACCTGGCCTGGGAAATTTACCAACATCGCGAATGTGACGGAACGCGTAATTCGCACGTTGGCAGACGTAGAGCAGGTGCATGTACTTGGCGGTACGCCCGAAGCCACACAACAAGCAAGGGAGTCGCTGTGGGACGCCGAAAATGTTACCATTCATGACACAGCCACCAACGATTGCTGGATTCGCGATTTCGGTCCAACTTTTTTGTTGAGCGAAGACCGCAAAAAACTTGGGGCAACGCGTTGGCGATTCAACGCCTGGGGTGGCAAATATCCCCACGAAAAAGATGCCGTCGCGTCGACAACGATCTGCAATTTGCTAAATCCGCAAGGCAAGTTGCGAAAAGACGAAGAACGCTCGATGAAGTCGTTTGGTTCGAGTCTAGTGGGCGAAGGGGGTGGTCTTGAAACCGACGGACAAGGAACCCTCATGACCACGAGTAGTTGCTTGCTTGCATCCACTCGCAACTTCAACTGGACCCGTGAATTGATTGAAGCCGAACTGAAACGGATGCTCGGGATCCGAAAAGTCCTGTGGGTCGACGGCGGTGCATTAGCTGGCGACGATACCGACAGCCACATCGATCAATTAGCCAGGTTTATTCGCCCCGGCCTAGTCGTTGCAGCTGTTTCCTATTCCGACAACGACAGCAATGCCGCTAAGTTAAGCCTGCAGCGAGAACATCTCATCGAGATGACGGATGCAACAGGACGACCTCTGGACGTTATCCCTTTGATGACCCCGCCGCCGCGACTCATCCAGGGCAAGCGAGTACCGGAAAGCTATTGCAATTTTTACATCGCCAATGAAATCGTCATTATGCCAACGTTTGGCTTTCGTGAAACCGATGACTTAGCCGAAGGAATCCTGCAAGATCTCATGCCGGAACGCCGTGTGATATGCATCGATGCTTCCGACTTCATTTGGGGCTTGGGAGCGTTTCATTGCGCAACGCAGCAACAGCCTGCTGTGGATTAAAGTATTAGGCGAGGGGCAGTTTGAAATCTACCTGTAAACTGGGTGGCACGCTCTGAGGTACGAAGGGCGTGGTGAATCGCTAGTTCGACTGTCCCAGATTGGTCTATCTTCCGCAAGTGGTTTCGTGTCAAGATCTTAGGGGGTTTTGTGCTTGATGGTCTTGGATAGGGAGAAGTGCGATGGAATGCACGTTTGACGAGCGGAAGCAACAGTTGGAGCGTGAGTGCGTAGTGACGCCAAGTCTTTTCGAGGCGTGCTTGGATCGCTTGGATGATTTCATGATCCCGTTTGTTCAGAGTTTGTGCCGACAAGAGCAGGGCGACCATGCAACTAAATTTGTCAGTGGCCTTTGT
>JAYTVM010000023.1:0-34404 GCA_043743995.1 Pirellula sp.
TTCTAGGAACCGGCGGCTAGCGCCTTGCCGCTCACAAACGAGAAGGGTAGCGAGCCGCTTGACCCGCTAACTTTGTTCATCACGCTCACAACCTACGGAACCTGGCTTCCAGGCGACAGTCGCGGGTGGCGCAAATGGAAAGCGGGCCAACAACAACCGCAACCGCTGTTGGAAGACTGGTGTCGCGATCGAATGAAGGAAGAGCCTGTCTTTTTAAATGGTGAACAACGCCAACGAGTTGACGCGGTCATTCGTAAGCACGCATCAATTCGTGGTTGGGCATTGCACGCGGTTTCTGTGCGATCAAATCATTTGCATATCGCGGTAACAGTTCGTGAACTACCGAAGCGTGCACGCGATCAATTCAAAGCAAACGCCACTCGCGTTTTGCGCGAGCCACCGTCACCAATCGAGAACGAAAAGATCTGGACAAAAGGTGGCGATATCGAGTTTATCGATACGGAAGACGATCTGGAAAAGTGGTGCTATATATCACCGAAGCGCAAGACAGGATGGATCAGAAGCAATGAAAAATTCCGTGAGCAGCCAAGTGTTCGAATGGTTCGCTGACGTTTCAAGACATGCGAGAGTTTGCAAGCGGAGTCGCGGAGCATTCCGCCAACAGTTGAGATACAATGGCGGTCAATGAGCAACCTAATGCCTCATTTTTGTTACTACGCGACTGGAGGTTCTCGATGAACGCAATCCGCCAAATACATGAAAATCTTGCCGAAATGATCCAAGTGCCTGAGGAATTTCGGCACCGAAAAACAGAGGTCATCTTCATCGCAATCGAAGATTCGGATAGTCAAGCGGATCAGACGTTTCTTTCACGGTTCTATGGAGCGATACCGGATTTCCCAAACCGAGATGAACAGGGTGTTGCATCCGAGTTGCTTTACCGTGCATCAAAATCGCAACGAAAACAAGAAACGCTTGCAAGGATTTACGAGTTTTTAGCTTGCTTTCGCATTTATGATTTCGACCTTGCCGCTGCTAGCAGGTCGTTTTTAGCTGCCTCGTTGTTAGGCAATTGGTCTGCGCGCGACGTACGTGCCGCTGGGCAAAAAAAAACGCAGCTCGTGGTTGAGCTGCGTTTGGGTTGAGTCAGTTTCGCGACTACTTACTTGGACGTTACTTCGAACTTCAAATCGTTAGCGCCCGCATCAGCGACTTGGGCTTTGAGAGTTGACTGCGTGTTGAATTTAGCTGGAATGAAGTTTTCTTTCTCACCACCAAAGCTCTCGCCTCCCATTTTCACCACGTCGCCACCGAGCCGATAGGAATAAACTTCGACACGGTTCTCACCAACTGCTGCTTCCCCGCTGAATGCACCATTGACGACTGTTAAGGATGAAGGCATGTTGCCTGGAACGAGGAAGGTAAGCTCACCCGATTCCATCGGTTTGCCGTCCAAAGTGACGTTTGCCTTGACTGGTGCGAGCTTTGGCCCTCTGGTTGTGGAGCCACAACCGGCGATTGTGGACAAAATTGCGACACATCAGATCAGTCGACGGGCGTAGCAACTGACGCCAATAGGCACTTAAACGGGAGCATGGGTGTGGATATTGGTGACGTTCAGGGCAACGGGGAATGTTCGATACTCGTAACGAATTTCCAGGGAGAGCTACCAGCGCTGTACGTTAATCTTGGAGCGAACAGATTTTTGTATCAGTCGCAGTTGTTTGGTTTGGGAGCGGTTGGTCAGCAGTTCGTCGGTTTTGGAACCGCCTTTGTCGATTTGCAGAACGACGGTTGGTTGGATTTGGTGATCGTTAACGGGCATGTGCTTCGTCACCCCGTGGGAGCCCCATTTCTTCAAAAGCCATTGCTATTTCAAAACGTCGCTAGTCGGGGACGACGGTTTTTTGAAGAAATTAGCTATCGGGGTGGTGCCTTTTTCGCCACACCTGCACTTGGTCGCGGTCTTGCCATTGGCGATTTGGACAATGATGGCTGGAGCGACTTTGTTGTTAGTCATAGCAATCAAGCGGTTACCCTATTACGAAATGTCGCTAGCCAATACGCACCCGCTCACTGGATGGGCTTCGAATTAATTGGGCGAGATAATCGCCCAGTCTCTGGTGCAACTATACGCCTCAAAGCTGGCGATCGCGAATTGACACGATTCAGTAAGAGTGGGGGCAGTTATCTTTCCTCAAGTAATCCTCGCATTGTTTTTGGGCTGGCAGAACAGACCGAAGTAACTCAGCTTTCAGTGATATGGCCCTGGGGCAAGGTTGAGCAATGGGATCTTTCCGGTAAAGCATGCGATAAGTATTGGAAAGTTATTGAGGGGGATACTAATTTACAACCCTTAACGCTAACAGTCTGGTAACGAAAAACCAAACAATGAGAATCGTTGCAAGAACGAATCCCGACGGTAACAATGCCAGCCAAATTAGATCGTCTGCTCCTGACCAGCTATAGCTGAGCTCGATTTTACCATGCCAATCGTTGCGAATTCTCAACACGGCCATCATCCCGGCAACCACAAGATAGACCGTAACCGCTAATCGACGGCGAAGCCTTGATTGGATTATCTCTGCGAACGGAAGCAAAACGGACACGATTCCAATGAAACAGGTCATAGCAACAAATAGGGCTTGGAGAGTACTCAAATGTATGCCAGTTTCAACGCGGACGGAACGCAGGTCTTCGACGAAGATCGCACTGGCGATGGCGACCGCAGTTGCCAGCACCAGTAATTTCCGAATAGTCAATTGGCCTATCAGTAGCCATCGAAACATCGCGGCAATTGTAGCGATTCCAAGCATAAGTTTAAAAATTCTCCACCAAGAGTATTTCTCAAGCGTCCATCGAACAAGGCTCTTCACGTACTGGGCGTCTTGAACCCAAGGCAAGTCGCGAATCCGGCGCAAATCAGGGGCGACTTGAACTCCACTCTGCCCTTCGGAATTTTCGACCCGGATTTCTCGACGATTTAGAGCGAGTCTGCTCAACTGCAATGAAGACGCCTCAATGGATTCAAGAAACTCGCCTGACATTGCATCGAAAACATCGGATTTCGGATGGGTATGCTCGTTGGCTACGCACAACTTTTGTACGCCATGTTCGACGAAAAATCGAATCGTCCCGAAAGGAAAAGTGCCCTCATTACGCCAGAGCTCAGGACCGTCTTCTCTCATGACTGAAAGCCCATTCCTATCCGCGATGACCCATTCATCGACTCCATCGTTGTCGACATCGAAAACGGTAAAGTTTCCTCCATTTACATAGTCGATAGGCAACCGACAGGACTTGGTCGTTGATAGTGGTTCTTGAACCGGTTGCATCGGAAATTCGATGCATTTCATCGAGAAATGATCGCTTTCTGCAACGACGATGCCTATTGCAGGCCGACCGTCACGCATTTGTACAAGGTTCGGCTGCATCGAAAGTGCATAAAGACTTTCCGGCGACGGCCTGGTTGAACCAACCCGTAATTCATGCTTCCATGTACAGCCGACGTCCAGCGATTCCGGATCGTAAAGCCAAAGCTCATTTACGATCTTGGAAATCGACGAAACGCCTGCAACGTTAGAAATTTTGCTTGACTTCGAATGCAGCCCTAGCCACCGACGTCCATTCCATTCGAAGAGTTGAATGGTAGGACTGAAACGTGAATTGTCGGGAGGCTCGAATTGATGTTGCTTCAGTTCGATGCCTGTATCAACATCCAGGAACGAAACCGAACGGGTGCCATCGGTGCCATCCCTGCGTTCGAGTGCAATCATAGACTCACCTGTCCGTGTTTGATATTGCACAGGATGTGCCGGACTCAAGCTTGAACGAGTTAGCAATGTCAACGCAATGGACTTATTATAGGAACTGCTTTGTTTCTTGGTCCAATTGTTTTTCTGCCAAAGCACATGTCCCGAACGAAGGTCAAGGGAATACAGAGTACGGCCATTTTGCTCGGGCCGAAAATCGTCATGGAGAAATAGTGCGCACTTGGCATTTCGATTCTCACTTTCAAGTGTTGGAGGCGAACTGGCAGCCGATAATGGGAAGTCTGTCTTCCAGATCTCGTTCCCGGTTTGGCCACTGAGCAAACGAACAAACGATTGCGATGGTTCGTTAGGATCGGTGGCTGCAATCTTTGGATGGTGAGCAATTTGAAAGATCTCGTCGATTCCATCGCCATCGATGTCATGATCGGTAGCAATCCATTCATGACCTCGCGATGGATCGCGAATTTGAGTAGCCCACCGCGTTTTTCCTGTTCGGCCGTCCACAAGTTGAATACTCGATCGAGCATTCGTCGGATTTGCTTCGAAATCGTGAATGTAGGATTCTGAGTAACCGTCGTGATCTATGTCACCATACAATGGACGGGCATCCGGCGAACGAGTCCATCGTCGACTCGGATAGCTCCATTTGGCCAACAATCCTCGCGAACCAGGATTTAAGCGAAGGGGTAAAAGTTCCCGGCGAAGTTCAAGCCATGAATCTTTGGTCGTAGTCAATGGGTCCAGTCCACGCCCAGTCCCGACTTCGTTCCCGTTGTGGACATCTAGATACACAACGGATGGTCTAGCCAGCGTCTCGTGGTATTCGATTCCACCCACCCAGTGATTGAAGTTGATTGGAGTCATCGTCCGAACCTGAATGAGTTTATTTTCGTCGAGGGATAGCATCGACGAAAAGTCCACTGCGATTTTAGGTAAAGAATCCACTTCCGGCTGAATTCGATGATGCCAAATTGCGTTTCCGGATTTGCCACTTACAAGATCTACGAAGCAACCTACACGATCGACTCCGCCCCCGCCGAACCGAGTTCCAATAGCGATCTCTCGCCATCCATCACCATCGATATCTGGGATCGAACATATTCGATTTGCGAAACCATCCGAAGCGGGCAAGTGAACCGGTCGAGCCCACATCGGCTTGCCTTCCGATCCGCTATGGAGCATCAAGCTGCATGTTGGCATCTCTCGTCCAGACATGGAAGTATTAGTGTCGACCATCGCAAGCCATTCGTCATGTTCGTCACCATTAAGATCAGAAATAAAAGGACAATCGCTTGCTTTGGTAATTCCTGAGGCCGTTCCGACGTCGACGGGCGCATCGGTGGTCACCTTCCATTCGGATTCACCCGTCAAGGGATCGATGCCGCTAAAACAGTTGCTTCCCAACTCTTCGAAAGCATAGAGAATTAGTTGACGATCGTGTCCCGAACGAATGCGTTTGGGCATTACGGATGCGAACTCAACGTGGTTCTTATGTCGAACTACATTCCCATTCGTGGGATCGATGGATTGCCAGTGAGGTCCATCGATCCAAAGAATTGCCTCCGACTGCTTGAATCGGTAATACCGAGGACGGTCTGAACCAACGCAAACAACTTGACCGGACTTTTCTTTGTTTCCGGGGTGGAAATAGTTATCCTGATCGCAAAAATCAAACCAACGATTCTTTTCGAAATCGTCCCAAGACATCCAGGAAGGCATGTCGGATTCAACAACGTGGTTTCTTCCCTTTTGAGTCGAAAGGGCACTTGGTCGATGCCATTCGGCTTTGCCTGTGGTTGCGTTGACCGAGACGATCCAGCGGTTTAATTCACCTTGCCCAAAATCTTTTGGGCAGACCACAACCACAAGACGATTGATACCGTCCATTGCCTGGATCGGTTCTAAAAGAACGGGCGTCAGCTTCACAAGATCGGGTGTCGGGCTCCCTGCAAAAGACTCGAACAGCTGGCTGCGCCAAAGCTCTTTGCCATCCGAGCCAGAAAGGCAAAGCAATTCAGGCAAATTGGGATGAGAAAGTACAATGTCATCAACTCCGTCGTTATTGATATCCGGTATCGAAGTCAGACGGTCGGGCTGAAAGGTCGATGGTGGTCCTCGCGGCGTGCATCCCCAATCAATGCCCAATGGTTCAACGCATTGCCACTGCTTGTCCCCATTCCGTAAGTCGATCAAGCAAATTGTCTTTTCGATTCTGACAACCACACTCTTTGGATTATCGAGAGACTCTCTGTTTAGGCAAACGGGTACTGCCCATTCAACATCCGCAATCGACCAGCGTGGCGTCATTGGAGTCGCAAGCTCCAGTGTAGTGTATGGTCGCTGGTTGAATTCGTTTGGTGGATCTGACGGGTGAATGACATGTCGATAACCGATGCGTCCGGGCTGTACGATGTCCAAAAACAGATCTACTTTCGGCAGCAGAATGGGCTCAATCTGTGGAGAGACCCACTTCGCAACGATTTCGTTCTTTGCATTGAACGCTCGCACTTGAAGCGGTCCAGTTTCCGTCGTTGTCAAAATAGGAGCCAAGTAGGTGTTGGACCAAGCTTGCCAAATTCGGAACGAAACACCCCATAACGACACGGCCAAGACAGCCGAGACAACGCTCCAACGAATCGATTGCTTGTGCCGGCTCAAAAATCGCGTCATCCGAACTCTACTCGCAATGGTGGAGTCTCTTCCTCTGAAAGATCGTGTTCTATTATGGCTTCGCCTTAAGTCGGCCTTGTTTTCTAAGTCGCAGCAATTTCGTCAAGAGTTGTTCTCCCGAAACGGAACGCGGGGACTTCGAAGCAAAATTGCGAGTCAACTTTTCTAACAATGGAGGTTGGGTGGTCAAGACATCCACCGGCGCGCCTAATTTGGCATAGGAATCCAAAAGCAGAACCGTTTCTTCTTCCGTAAATGGCTGTGCACTGTCTTTGACAGCATCCGCTAGCTCGGTCAGTTGCTCCGAACTGAACGTTGGAACATCCCGCAATATCGAAGTTGGAATTTCCTCTTGGTACTCGGGGGACTTAACGCAGAACATGGGCTTGCTCCAGGCGCTGGCTGCGCCGACCTCTATCCCCTGCCAGCCGTTTTTCGGGATGTTTGGGTTGATGACCACCATCGCCCTCGATTCCGCGATCGCATTCCAAATCTGCTTTTCCCACAACGAACCGAGCTGTAAGCCTTCGGCGTCGATAAAAACGGACATGTCTTGCTTTTCGAGCTCATGCGCAACCCTTTCCGCCAAATGCTTATCTTCTTTTGAATAGGATATGAACACGTCCACCGGCCGCTTGCTACTGGATGTCGCCATTGTGCTTTTTCACCCTTTCTTTGAGGCCGGAAAAGTACTGATTTAATTCGTTGATGGAGATCACTTTTTTGGATTTGAGCATCTCGGGAATCGCGGTCACTTGGACGTGACACAGTACCGCAACGATACGCATCGTTTTGCGGATCGCCCAAGCAGCACCGATCTCAATCAATACCCAGGGCCGATTCACGGATTCGGGAGTAACAATCACGACCAGCTCCTGCGATTTCTTCATTTGCGTTCGAATCGTTTCAGGAATATCGTCGCCCGCCTCGATGTCTCGATCATCGCGGAAGAACACCGCACCCGTCAACTCGATTTTTTCGCAAATCACGATCGCTAACCATTTGTCCGTAGATGCATGGCTTAGAAACACTTGGTAAGGCTTTGGTTTCAATTGGGTTGGTCGCTTTCCAAAATTTGCTGGTAAGCACACTATCGGACGAATCTTAGCAGATAAATCCGATTACGAATGATACCGCATTCCAACGCCAGCATTTGCCGGTTTCAAATGTGGTTTTTACGAATGCCTTTCCCGCGAGAAGGATCATCTCGATGACAGGTGCTGAATTTGGTGGTAAAAAATGAGGGGTAAAAGATGAAATGCGAAATGCGAAGCAACAAGATTCAGAATCCTCTCTCACCCACAATCTTTCACCAACACTTACCATTGCAAATGCCGATCCACTGTCCCTTTACTACGACTCGCCTGTCACAGGAGGAGTTCAAGCTCGTTGCCAACGATGTCATGCGGCATGTGTTCGACATCCACAACGAGTTCGGTCGCTTCTTTGATGAACAGGTTTACAAGAAGGAACTCGCGGTCCGCATGAGCGGCGTTGTGCTCGAACTAGCCATCACTGTGACTCACGACTCCTTCACCAAGACTTACTACGTGGATGTCTTAGTCAACGGCGGCGGTCTCTTTGAGTTCAAGGCGACAGATTCCATCCATCCTCGCCATCGCGGGCAAACGCTCAACTATCTACTGCTCCTCGATCTCGGGCATGGCAAAGTCATCAATGTTCGACCAGAGTTGGTTCAGCATGAGTTTGTGAACTGTCCCAGTCGCCTTGTTGAACTCAAGAATCCCACGATCTCAGACGTCCATTGGAATTCACAAGTAACGGGTGCTTGTTTCCTTCGTGATAGCCTTATATCGCTTGTCAGCGATTGGGGAGCCGGATTGGATATCGGACTTTTTGAGGAGGCCGTGACGCACTTCCTTGGCGGACAGGAGTCGGTTCAATTCCCAATTCCAGTGATCGGCAAAAAGGGGCATGTAACTGATCAGCTGATGCGACTCGTAGCGCCCAACGTTGCGTTCAAGATCACAGGATTGCGAGAGCGACTGGATGAGTTTGAAGTACAGACACGAAAGCTGCTTCAGCACACCACGTTGAAAACGATACATTGGATCAACATCACTCAACACTGTCTAACTTTTCGCTCACTGACTTAGCTGAAGGCACCAAGGGTTCAGGCCACTTTGATTGACACGATTAACGCTTCCGGGAAGTTAGGCAGGCAATCTGACGCATTTGGGAATGAGGTTGCAGGTGATGACAGTTGACGAATTTGAGGTAAAAAAAGAGAGGGGTAAAAAATGAAACGCAAATTGCGAAGCAACGGATTCCGCATCCATTCCGCATTATCCTTCACCCACAATCTTTTACCCCCCATCTTTTACCACATACAACCATACAGCCACCGTCCCCCGGCCCCCGAGCAAAGCAACATAGTACGGTTACTGCAGCGGGGGGAAATTGTTCGAAACCAAGTTGATCCGGCTGTGTTAATCTATTCTTAATGCAAATCGTGGTAGGCTAAGTCGAAAAACCCTGACTTTACCGTACCAACTCGTCCTGCAAATTTCATCCGAGGATTTCATCTTGAATCAGCCGTTGGCTTCCCCATCTCTCTGGAATCCTGCTGTTTCCTTAGGCCAACCGCATACGACAGCATCGAGACCAGGGGCGTATGAAATCAAATTCTTGATTGAGGAATCACTGCTAGGGCCGCTGACTTCAACTCTGGCAACGAAAATGCAAGCAGACCCACACGCGGATCCAAAAACCGGTGGTTATTCGGTCGAAGGGATTTATTTTGAGACGCACGGTCGGGACGTCTTTCGACGGATGCCCGGCTATTCGCGAAGAAAATTTCGAATTCGGCGGTACGCAGGGGGCTCCGCCATATTCCTCGAACGAAAGTCCAAGCGGAAGGGGATTGTCACCAAACGTCGGGTCCAAATCGAATCCTCCGAGTTGGATAAGATTCTCACCGGAGTTTACGTAGGGCCATTGGATGGATTGCTAGAAGCAGAACTCGCAAATGAGTTGCTCAAGCCACCAACGATCGATTGGTTTACCAGACGTATCGACAAACTGAAGCTTCATCCAACCTTATGCATCGCATACGATCGGGTCGCTTTCCTCCAAATGGATCAACAAGGTCCGATTCGGTTGACGATCGACCGCGGCTTGCGATGTTGTTCACTGACGGACTCGCAGTTTCCATCGCAGTTGGCTTACCGTCCCTTTCTAGGCGAAAAATGCGTGGTCGAAATGAAGTATCGCGACACTATGCCCAACGCCTTACGTGAGATCCTTGAGGAGTTTAAGCTTGTTTCCGAACCTGTTTCGAAGTTCCGGAATGCGATTGTCGTCGCCGGACTAGATGCTCCCATTGAGACTCCATCCGCGGAAGGAACCAGCTAATGTTGGATTGGTTTACGGACAGTTCGCCGTCAGCGGTTCCGGCTTCAGTGACCGTGATGGCGATCCGATTAATCGCCGCATGCTTATTTGGATTTCTAGTGGCTGCTTCGTATCGGCTTCATAGGTATCCGACGCCTGTGCCAGCCACTTTTCCTCTGACCCTGGTCTTGCTTTCCATTTTGATCGCCATGGTAATGCAAGTTATCGACGACCGAGTCGCTCGGGCATTCAGTCTGGTTGGAGCGCTCTCTATCGTACGTTTCCGGACCGTTCTGGATGATACGCAGGACATCGCATTCGTCATTTTTGCGGTGGTGGTTGGAATGGCCTCGGGAACAGGAGCCATCGGCGTTGCAGCGATCGGGTCGGTAGTCATGATTGGCACTCTTGCTTTGGCCCGGCTCCCTGTTTTCGACAAATCCCCGCGTGGTGTTGCTCAAGAGCCGCATGAGGCAAATTTGACTCTTCGAATGTCGATCGGAACCGATTATCAACGGACCGTTGTACCGATGCTCGATTCCTCCTTGAGTTCGTACCGATTGATTTCAGCCGAAACGGCGAGAGGCGGTTCAATCTTGGAATGGACTTACTCTGTCCGATTCCGACAGGATACAAGCGTTAGCGCAACGATCGAACGTTGTAGCAAAGTGGAAGGGATTCAAGGCGTCGAGATCAAGATGCTGGGAAAATAAATGGATAAGCAACAAGCGGTTTTACGTGTCGATAGAACAAACATGCGAAGGTCGAAAATGCGGAAGAAAATGCTAGTGATCGGAGTCGTTGCAATTCTCGCAACGCCCGCGTTGGTTCTGATCGCGCAGCCACCAGACGGCCCCGGCGGCTTTCCTGGCATTTTCGGCGGCTTCGGATTCGGGGGCCCAGGTGGACCGGGAGGCCCGGGTGGACCGGGAGGCCAGGAACGAAAACTGGTTGCGAAGTTCGACAAGGACAAAAACGGCTGGCTCGACAAACAAGAACGAGCCGAAGCGCGCGTCGAAGCCAAATCCGGCGGTGGCGGCGGTCCAGGCGGCGGCGGCCCAGGTGGTCCTGGCGGACCTGGTGGGCCAGGCGGTGGTGGCCCGGGTGGTCCAGGCGGCGGCCGAGCTCCTGGTGGCCCTGGCGGTGGACGCGGTCCAGGGGGACCGGGAGGTGGCTCTCGGCCAACTCCGAAACCCGGAGTCAAAGTTGCCGTGGACGACGTTCGGAAGTACGGCGACGAGCAACTCTACGATCCCAATGTCCTTCGAACCGTCTTTCTGCAGTTCGACGGTGAGGACTGGGAAGCGGAGATGGCAGACTTCAAGCCAACCGATGTCGAAGTCCCGGCTCAGATGATTGTGGATGGCAAGACGTACAAGAATGTTGGGGTCGGATTCCGCGGAGCTTCCTCCTTTTTCATGGTTGGAACAGGCTCCAAGCGATCGCTCAATATCTCGATGGATCTTGTCGAAGCCGACCAAAGGCTTCTCGGCTACAAGTCTTTGAACTTTCTCAATTCCAATGGCGACGCAAGCCTGATGCGGTCCGTCCTCTATTCGTACGTCGCGAATCAGTTTCTTCCGACGCCGCGGGTCAATCTCGTTCGAGTCGTTATCAATGGCGAGGACTGGGGAATCTATCAAAACGCTCAGCAGTTTGACAAGTCGTTTGTCAAAGAAGCCCTCAAGAGCACGGCGGGGAGTCGATGGAAAGTTCCTGGAAGTCCGCGAGGGGGCGGAGGCTTGACATTTGTAGGTAACCGAATCGATGACTATCGAAGGCTCTACTCCATCAAATCCGAAGACAAAGAGGCCGCGTGGCAACGATTGATACTGCTCTGCAAAACCCTAAACGAAACGCCCACGGATCAGCTCGAAGCGGCATTATCGCCAATGCTGGATATCGACAATGCATTGCGATTCCTGGCAGTCGATGTGGCGCTGATCAATAACGATGGCTACTGGGTGCGAGCGAGCGATTACAACATATTTCTCGATGGAAAAGGGATCTTCAAACTCGTTCCCCATGACATGAACGAATCCTTCTCGGGTGCCATGAGCGGACCAGGCGGAGGCGGTGGCCGTGGCGGATTTGGCGGATTTGGTGGTGGCCGTGGACCTAGACCAGCGGAGGAAGGACGCGGGCCAGGCGGCCCAGGGCAAGGTGGGCCGGGTGGTCCTGGTGGGCAATTTCCAGGTGGACCGGGTGGACCGGGGCAAGGGCCCGGCGGTCCTGGTGGTCCTGGTGGGCCGGGGCAGGGTCCTGGTGGGCCTGGCGGGCCAAGTTCGTCAGCCGTTGATCTCGACCCACTCGTTGCATTGGACGATCCGAGTAAGCCTCTGCGTAGCAAGCTCCTCCAGGTACCTGCGTTACGCACGAGATATCTACAATACGTTTACGAAGTCGCCGAAAAGGGCTTGGACTGGAACACGTTGGGACCAGTCGTGCAAGGCTACCGAGATCGAGGGGAAGAATGGGTCAAACTCGATTCGCGAAAGCTCTCGTCGAATGATGCGTATGACACAAATATCGCGACGGAAGCAACCAATCCAGGCCGTGAACTAAGCATCAAACAATTTGCGGAGCAACGTCGCAAGTTCTTGATGTCGCATTCCGAGGTGCTCAAAGCGGTCAAAGGCCAGTAGTCTGTGTGGCACGCCCAAAGCGATTAGCGATGGGCGTGGGAAGTGTGGCAAATGACTCTAGCTAGCTAGCTAGCTAGCTAGCTAGCTAGTTAGCGATTCACCACGCCCTTCGTACCTCAGAGAGGCTGTGATTTTTTCGAATCTGAAGAAAGTACCCATCACGCTCCGCGTGATGTTGCCTAAGAAACCAAAGGTTTTTGAACTGCGAAAATCACGCGGAGCGTGATTGGTACTATAAAATCACAGCCTCAGAGCGTGCCACCCAGTTTACGGGTAGATTTCAAATCTGCCCGTCGCTTTAGATCTTGGCGCCCGCACCTTTGGTGAACGCCATGAAGGCGGATTCGAGATTGATCTCCTCTTCTGCGAACCGCTTGATGGCGATGCCATTGCTGACGAGCAAGGTTGCTAAGGACGAATAGTCGCCCGCATCCACCTTGAGGGTCGCTTTGAGCGATGGGACTGCGATATCCACCGACTGAACCAGTTCGTGATTGCTGAGAAGTTTGGCGGCGGATTCCAATTGGTTTTGCATCGCGGGTTCAATGAGAATTGCCATGTTGGGCCTCACGTGGCGGATCATGGACGCGACATCGTCGCTGGCGATCATTTTGCCGGAATCGATGATCCCGACTTTGTTGCAAACATCTGCAAGCTCGGGCAGGATGTGGCTGCTGACGATAACCGTCTTTCCCATCGAACCCAGTCGTCGCATCAAGGCTCGCATCTCGATTCGAGCGCGCGGGTCCAGTCCGCTCAGGGGTTCATCCAGCAGCAAGACCGCCGGATCGTGCAACAAAACGCGAGCCAACCCTAGCCGTTGTGTTTGTCCTCGTGAAAGTGTGTTTGCGTAAGCATCCCGTTTGAATTCGAGGTCAACCACTTCAAGCATTTCATCGCAGCGCTTGCGGCGGGCTTGCGGAGCGATTCGATAGGCTGCGGCGAAAAAATCCAAGTATTCTATGACCGTCATATCATCATAGACGCCGAAGAAGTCGGGCATGTAACCAACCAGTCGCCTTATCTCCTTTGGATGTGTGTAGATAGAGTATCCACATACATAGGCCTCGCCATAAGTCGGTGTTAACAGGGTTGCGATGATTCGCATGGTGGTTGTCTTGCCAGCCCCGTTCGGACCGATGAAGCCGAACAGATCGCCTTGCCCTAGATCGAGATCAATGTCTCGAATAGCATACATGTCGTCGTATTTTTTGGTTAGCTGTGATGTTTTGATCACGTTTTTGGACCGATGGCTGGTTGGACCGAACCCGAAGTGGGCGATTCGATTTTGGATTGGCTGACAGGAATGATCAAACGCAAGAACGTCTTTCGCGTTCCCTCTGTGGCTTGTATCGGTACGGAATTCCTTCGCATGGACCAAGTCAGCGATGGATCTTTGAATTCGCAAATCAAGATGGCGCGATCCAAACGTATGACGTCCGAACAATCCAATTCGCTCAGATAGCGATTGTATAGTCCAGTGTATTTGCTACCGCCAGCGGATTTGTGAAAACTTATCAACTCCATCAGTCGGTCCAGTCTGCCCGAATCTCCAGGATTCCAGGGTGTGCTGCGTTCTTCTCCGCCAACGTTTTGACGACGTTGCAAGCGGCGAGTAATGTCCTTTGGTACCGTCATGGCCGAAAACGAGATCTGTTGGCCAACTCGAATTCGAGTGTCAAGTGCATAGGCTCGACCGCGGTAAATCAGCAGTGCATCCAACAGATCGACATCCAAAGGGTTTTCAAAAGTTCCTTCGAGCAAGTCAATCGAACCAACCACTCTGGACAATTTGTTTGTTTCACTTGAGAGCGTTATGTGCTCTTGCCAAGTAGCGGACAACGACTTGGTCCCTGCGGCCGGAATGCCTACACCACGAATCCCAAATACGGAGGGATTGGCGGTTGTCGAAACCGTCTCAGGGCTGCCCTCGCCTGGGTGGCTAGTGACAGGACTAACGTTAATCCGGTAAACAGGCATGCCTCGATCAGTCGCAACACTGGACTCAAACCCACCTAATCCTTTGCCGGGTTGACCAAACCAATCGACTTCTACTTTGCTACTGGAACTGTCTGTTCCCGCGTTCAGTCCCTGTGCGCGGCGATGGGCGGAAAAATCAAAAACACCTCGCGATCCTCCATAGCAATGGGCAAAGCCACGCCCTCTTAGCGTTTGAGTTTGGTAGTCGATTTCAAGTAACTCCAGACTGTTCATGCTCGGCATGTCCGGCTTCCATCGATTTGCAAGTCCGGCCACGAAAAGGCAACTACCCAACGAACAAATCAGAAGTGTAAACCAAGTCCCACCTGGCCTTTTCATACTTCGAGCTACTAAAAAATAGTCCAAGGGGCCGATCACGAGGCAAAATAAACCCGCCAAAACTGAGAGCGATGCCAGGTTTCCGAGAGTCAGAAGAGGGAAGTTATCGAGCGTTGCATTGAGTTGGCCCGAGATATCGTCATAGCCCATGCTCACGCGTTTGTCCGTGCGTGCATCCTTCTTTTCCCATTGCTCGTCTAAAAATTGCTTCAATAGACTCGGCCGGCTCTCCCATGCGAGGATCTGCTCTCCATCCAACTCGGTAGCTAGAAAGGTCACTTTCCCAGCACCAAATGCCCATCTGGCAATCATTGGAAAGTTCGGTCGATTCTTGGTCTTAAAGGCGAGATCGATCGTGCTGGATTCAATCGAGAAAAGACTGCAAACCAAATTTGCTAGACGGCTTTGGGACTTCAAGTAGGATTCGAGCGGACCAGGGTCGCAATCGGGTAAAACGCCCTTGAATTCCCCTGGTACCAGCAGCCCAAACTCGGGCGTCTTTAGCCACGATTCGGCTTCTTTACCCAGGGATAAAACACATCTTCCTCCTTGAGCAATCCAGTCTTTGATCGCCATGGCTTTCACCGAAGTCATGTTTTGATTGAGTTCGGCATTTGCAGAGGACAGGATCAACACATCGACCCCGCCGTAACAACCCGCCGACAGCGGCAATTGCTCAACGCTGGTCAATTGAACTGTAGTGTTTTCCGGTAGGGCGCCCCGCACCGATTTCATGGCACCTTGGCTTAGGTTCAGCTGGTCGCTCCCTATTCCTACCACCCAAGGCTGAGTGGCTGGCAGTCCGGTGCCGCGTTCCCCGGCAAGCAATGGCCGCTCATGCAGCACAGTTCCGTCCATTCCAACAATTCTGACAACGACAGACGCGTTGCTACGACCGTGTTTGGCCTGGACTTCCAGTCTTCGGGTCGACTTTGGCTTCATCCTTACCCGCCAGGAATCGCTTTGGTAGACAACAGGCACTCCATCCCCGTCCAAGGTTTGTATTTCCAAGCGCCCATCAACTTCTTTGGAACCAGAAGTAATGTCGATAAGAGTGCGTGTTGGATAGCCAACTTTCCAGAAACCACCCAAGCCCATTTCGGCTCGAAACTGAATCGTATCCGAACTCACAGAATCCTGAGCGGTGACCGACGGACTGAGAAGGAAAGCGCCAAGGCTCAGAACGACGACGAACAATCGTAGTAAACATTCGCCGAAGGTGTAGTAGCCACGCTTGCCAAAGCGTGGGTCAGGCCGAATTGCCTGGCTTCCCACAGTCTGGCGACTGTGGCTACCACCGGTTCGGCGAATGTTTACCAATCGTAACGCGTACCAAATCCGCGGTGTACGAAAAAAGCGTGCTCTCCAGGGAGAGCACGGTTTCGATTCGAGAGCCAGATCGCGATAGCGGAGAACTGGCTGAATTTGATTGAATGCGAGCAAATTGACTCAAATGTTCCTAGTCGAGACGCTTAACCATCAGGTTCTTAAAATAAACCTTGCTTCCTGGATCATGGGCTTGCAAGGCAAATGTGCCTTCGCCGAGCTTTCGCTCAAAATCTTTACCTGCTTCCTGATCCTTTGGTTCAGTGTATTCGACCAAAGTTTTCCCGTTTACCTTGAGCGTAACCTGCTTGCCTTGGACGATGATCTCTTGGGTGTACCATTCGTTATCCTTGGCGGCTGGCTCCAACACGTCCTTGACCGAGTACAAACTGCTGGTTCTGCGAGGATCGCCTTTGTAGGAGTTGTTGACTTGGCATTCGAAACCCTTCTTAGGCCAGCCTTCTTCTTGGAACGCAGTATGGAAATAGATGCCTGCGTTGCTGTTGGGCATCGTTTTCACGTCGGCTTTGAAATGAAAATTCTTGAAGGGCTGTTTGTCGCTTTTGTCACCGACGTAAAAAAGGTGACTTCGGTCGCCTTGGCAGACGATGCAACCGTCCTCAATAGCCCAACTCTTTGGATTTTCGTTGATCTTCCATCCATCTAGGCTTTTGCCATCGAAAAGCTCAACGAACTCAGCCACTGGAGCAATGAACGAAATTGGCCGTTCGGTCGATTGCTTTCCCTTTGCATCGCCACCGGGAAGCAAGCCAGCTTTGATTCGCTCACCAAAAGTCTGGACTTTGGCTTTCTTTTCTTCGGACTTCTTGAGGATCTCTTCGATCTCCTTGCGAGCCTTATCAGGCTCTTTCTTGATCATTTCCGCGTAGGTTTTCTTCAACAAGCCGGCGGCTTTCAGCGTTTCACCGTATGGGTTGTGCTTCTTTTTGTTTTCGCCTTCGATGTGGCAAACATTGCATTTTGCTTCGGCAACCAGTTTCTTGAAATCTTCGTTCTTGCTGTCTGCGACATAGAATTTGCCAAAGTGTTCGCCGAACTCCTTTGTTGCGAAAGCGGTGCGGGAGGAGACGGTTGCCATCAATGCGATGGCACATACAAAAAATAATCTTTTCATGCGAAATGATTCTCCAAAGGTGGGATGAACGGAAATCACGGATTGCAAAGCAAAAGCAGCCGGCAAACTGGGATTCTCCTCAAAACTCGCGAGCGAGATGCCTTGATTAAAATACCAGAGTTCACTGCTGTCAAACCATCGTCCCCATTAGGGGCAAATTAGATGCCAAAAAATGAATTCCGAAGCGAAATTTGATCCGCTAGCCTGACAACCTTGAATCGTTTAACCCCAATACCGTTCAGTTATTTGTTTAACAGTCAGCCGAAGGCGTACTCGATACCACTAACGTACGCCTACGGCTAACGGTTAAACGAAATTCTTGCGAAAGTTGGCTTCCTTGAAAGGGTATTGCGTTTAACCCCGTTTAACCCCGAGCCGTAGGCGAGGGTGGCTGGCAAGAAATCTAGGTAATCTCCTCAAACGAACTAGGCTTTTTTTACCATCCCACCAAAATCGACCTCGTCACCAACCAAGCAGGTTCGCATCTCGAGATTTACGTTTTGAGGCGGGGCAGCAATTCACGTTCGACCCATTTGGTGTCCACACTTCCTTCGCGAAACTCCTTTTGCTTAAGGACAGTCGCATGAAAGCTAGCGGTCGTCTTAATTCCAGTGATTCTCAGTTCGCTCAGGCTTCGCAGCATGCATTCGATGGCTTGATCCCGCGTGGGTTGATGCACAATGATCTTGGCGATCATCGAATCATAGTACGGCGGAACCGTATACCCGGCGTGCGCGTGCGAATCGACTCGAACACCTAGACCTCCCGGAATAAACATTCTTTCTATCCGACCGGGACAAGGCTGGAAGTTCTTGTCGGGGTCTTCTGCGTTGATGCGGCACTCAATTGCGGCGCCAAACGGCTTAATGTCCGATTGGGTAAATGGGAGTGGCTGTCCCGATGCGACGAGGATCTGCGATTTGATCAGATCAATGCCCGATATTAACTCGCTGACAGGATGCTCGACTTGGATTCGAGCGTTGACCTCGATGAAGTAGAATTTATCGTTTTGATCGACAATGAATTCCACCGTGGCCGCATTGAAATAGTTTGCGCGCTGGATCATTCGAACGGCAGCATCGCACATGGCTTTGCGTGTGGCTTCCGTCAATCGTGGGGACGGACTTTCTTCGATCAACTTTTGATGCCGTCGTTGGACTGAGCAATCGCGCTCGTGTAGGTGAACGATGTTCCCGTGTTGATCCGCAATGATCTGTACCTCAACGTGCCTAGGTCGATCGATGTACTTCTCCAGGTAGACACCGCCGTTTCCAAAAGCGGCTTGGGCTTCGGTTTGCGCTTGCGAGATCGATGTCTGCAATGACCCTTCGTCCATGGCAACGCGCATGCCTTTTCCGCCCCCACCCGCAGTGGCTTTGATCAACACCGGGAAACCAATCTTGCGAGCCGCGACGACCGCGTCTTCCTCGGACTCGAGCAGGCCGTCGCTGCCAGGAACCACCGGCACGCCAGCCGCAATCGCCATCTCGCGCGCGGTGTTCTTGTCGCCAAGTTTCTCCATCGCTTCGGGCGATGGTCCAATGAATGTAAAATTGCAACTGCGACAGACTTCGTTGAAATCCGAGTTTTCCGCGAGAAAACCATAACCAGGGTGAATGGCATCGACGTTGCCTAGCTCGGCAGCGGCAATAACACGATCGACTCTCAAGTAGCTATCGATGGATTTGGCTGGTCCAACACAGATCGCTTGATCCGCCAACTCTAGATACTGCGCACCTCGGTCGGCTTCACTGAAAATAGCCACCGTTTCGATACCAAGCTCTTTGCAAGCCCGGAGGATACGTAGAGCGATCTCGCCTCGGTTGGCGACAAGAACACGACTAAACATTTTTAGCCTCGAGTATCGATCTTGAAGAGCGGCTTGCCGAAATCGACTGCCTCTTCGTTCTTGACAAGCACTTGAACGACCTTGCCACGCAACTCCGCTGGGATTTCATTAAAAACCTTCATCGCTTCGATGATGCAGACCACCGTATCGCTTTGAACTGCGGAGCCAGTTTCGACAAAGTTCTTTGCATTAGGATTGGCGCGAGTGAAAAACGTCCCAACCATGGGCGACTTGATGTACGCGATATGCGGACCGTCACCTTCTGCAACTGGGGTGGCCACGGCAGCTGGCACTGCTTGCATTGGAGCAGCAACCGGCGAAGCCATCATGCCGGCCGAAAGGATCGGTTGGCCGTGACCAGCTCCACACAATCGAATACGTTGATTGTCCTGGCGAAGATCGATTTCACCGAGTTCATGCTCTTTCATCAACTCGATCAACTTTCGAATACGATCGATGTCGAATACGTCGTCGGTTCGTTTGGTCGATTCCGGCATCTCTCAACGGGCCTTTCGGAATGAAAATCGTTTTAGGAAACTGTTATGCTGCAACGATTTATACATTCCCGCCATTAGCCCTGGAAGCCCTGAACTGGATCCCAAACGATGGATGAATCCACAATTGACTGCGTTTACTGGCCCGATTGTATTGATTTTTGCACTTGCGACGGCATACTCGGAATTCGCTTCGGGCTGGTGGCGGTGGCGGGAAGTCGAGTCGCTGAGACGCCAGCAGAGTCAGCCTCGCTTTGGGCCATTCGAATTGCCTTGGGATTGATGGTCTTTGTTTTCGCATTCGAGATTCGAGGCGTGAAGAGCACGGATAGAACGACCGCCAGTTTATGGCTAATTGGAGCCCTGCTATCGCTCTGCCACACTCTCGGATCCCTTGCTACGTTCACCATGCGAGCCAACTCATGGCAATTGAGGCAACGGCCCAACAAACACAGGAATTGATTGGGATACGCTTTGGGGCAGGGCTCTTCGTCAATTATGCCTTTGACTTGGTTTGGCTTGTGGACGCGATGGTTCGAATGATTTCGCCCGGGATTTATAGCAAAATACCCAAAGCGTACCGTTATTGCACCAATAGTTTCCTAATCTTTATGGCGATCAATGGAGCGATCGTATTTCAATCGGGTTGTATTCGAGCGATTGGGTTGGCTTGTGTAGGTATGCTTTTACTATTGAGTTTGCAACGACGAAAAAGACTTCGCAGCCAGGTAATTCCGAGACCGTGATTTTATAGTACCAATCACACTCCGTGTGATTTCCGCGGCAAAAAAAACCCTATGATTTTTGAGGCAACATCACACGGAGTGTGATGGGTACTTTCTTCGGATTCAATAGACCACAGCCTCTCTGCGAAAGTATGCTTTGTAATCGCACTTTTGCGGAGCAAAAGGCGACACTTGTGGACGAGCGAGAGTCTCGCTCAGCCATACTACCGATCGCGTCTCGGTCCGCGTCCTCGAGGGCCGCCTCGATTTTGCGACGGATTCCGCTGGTGATTTTCCATATTCAAGGTCACCAAGGTTCCAATCGTATCCTGCCAAGACGGAATCCTGCTGTTTCGACCTATCAATTCGCTTGCGTCATCGTCGTCATCGCTGTCGCGATCATCGTCTGATTCGCGAGACTCAATTTCGGGTTCCGCACTGTCGCTGCTGCGCGGTTCCGATCGTTTTCCACGACCCCGCCGTCGTCTTGGTCGCGGTTCGCGTTCAGAGTCTCGCGACACACTTTCATCCGCATCCTTGTCAATCCGATCATCCACGACTTCGAAATCTTCCTGAAAGTCAATCGAATCGTCGACAAAACCGAACGTGTCATCGTCATGAATTCCTGCGCCAAAGCCGGATGGCTTTTTCGCAAGGGAAGGATTGGATGAGCTTGGTCGTCGCTCTGAGTTCGCGTCACGGGTTCCGCGTTCCGTTCGTGCAGAGCTGCCTCGCTCGGATCGAACGGGACGGTCGTGAGCTGCGGTCCTCTCTACGCCTCCCGCACGAGCTGGACGGTCCGTTCGTGCCGGCCTTTCGGTTCGGGCAGGTCTCTCGGTTCGGTCCGGTCTCTCGGCACGGTCCGGTCTCTCGGCACGGTCAGGCCTCTCGGTTCGGGCAGGTCTCTCGGCACGGGCAGGTCTGTCCGACCGCTCAGGCCCCTCCGATCGCTCAGGCCTATCAGTACGTTCCGGACGGGCAGGTCTTTCGCTTCGATCGGCACTCTCTGGACGAGGTGGTCTGTCGGCTCTATCGGCTCTCGGTGGTCTTTCACCACGATCCGACCTCGATCGGTCTGAACTGTCTGAACGAGTTGGGCGAGGGGCACCTTCCGGGCGAGGCTGTCTTTCAAGTCGGTCCGACGATTCCGGTCGATCGGAATTCTCTTGCCGAGGTGGCCTAGACGGTCGTTCGGAACGACCTGTACCCTCAGCTCGAACTGTTCTATCCGGTCGTTCGTCGCGTCCGGCCCTTTCTGGCCGATTTTCCCGATCCGATCGTTCTTGACTGCTGGGTCTTTCTGAACCAACGTCGCCGACGTCCGATTGGCTTCGATGCCCGCGACCGCGTGAACCACGATCGCTTTCACCGCGCGGAGACTCGTGTCTATCTTTACTTTCCACGTCCAACTCTGGGGTTGCTTCGCTCGAGTCCAGTTCCTCAGGGGATTCACCGAATGGGACGTCGGCGCGAACGTCCGCTTGTCGACCGCGACGAGGCTGCTGCCTACGCGATCGACGCTCGGGATCGATAGCTCCCACATCTTCGTCCCGCTTCGTTTGCGGCAGGCGTCTGGAATGCGACTCGGTACCCGATTGCGACGAAGATACTTCGCGAATTTCTGGTTCGGGCTCCAAACGTGCGGAACTCTCGTCGGCACGGGGCCGCTCTCGACCTGATGATCGACCTCGCCCCCTGGACTCTACTTCGGTTGATTGCAAGGATCGAGGTGGGGTGAGCGGGACATCAGGCTCAGCTCTTGGCTCGTCAACTCTTGGTTCGTCAGTCGTGACTCCCCACATACTCGGTTTTGACCTTCGGCTGCTGGGAGCGCCGGTTTTCGAAAGGTTCGTCTCCGACGGAGTGTTTAACGAAACGGAAGACTTGGGCTCCATTTCTTGGGGTTGCTCAGGAGCAGCGACTCCAAAAAAAGTCGTGACCGCGTCCCATGAACTTCGGAACCGGGAAGGTTCAGGTTTTGGTTTCGACTGCTCCGCCATTGGAGCTATCGGTTCCTCGAATTGCGCCGATGGCTCGGCTGGCAGCACTGCTTTTGGCGGTTTGGTCGGGCCGTCGGTTTTCTTTGCAGTGGGATTAAGCGAAGGAGTTTTAAGCAGATTTGCAATGCTGTTCCAATGATCCGACATATCGAAGTCTTTTCGCGGGGCCGCGACTCATACTAGATGAAAGGTGGGAGAGCTTGAATTGCTCGCCTTGAATTAGAGCAGAGTATAGCAGATCGAGCCCATTTTTGGAAAGCAAGGATTATGACAATGCTTGCTTTGGCCTCTGGCACTGGTTTTTCATCGCGAATGGCGATCCTTAAGCGAGGAATTGACTGTTTCTATGTAGTTGCGGCCGGATTTCGTATAAGCGTGGATCAGGTTGAAGTAAAGGATGTACCAGATCGCGGCCAAGCCATCCCGGGTACCGATCTTTTTCCCTTCCTCGTACGTTCGCCCATAATACGAAATTGGGACTTCGTAGGTCCTCGCTTTCGTTTTGCAAACCATCGCAGTAATCTCGACTTCCATGCCAAAGCCTCGGCTGCACAGTTTTAGCGGCCGGATCACTTCGCGATGGAACGCTTTGTAGCATGTCTCTATGTCCGACATGTTCCGATTCGTCAAAATGTTGCTGAGGCAGGTCAAGAACTTATTTGCAAGATAATGGTAGTAATACAGTACTCGCGAGGCGCGCTTGACCAAAAAACGACTTCCATAAACGACGTCAGCAACCCCTTCAATGATTGGAGAAATGATCTCTGGGATCTCGTTTGGGTCGTATTCTAAGTCCGCATCTTGAACGATTAAAACTTCGCCTGTGCTTTCCGAGATGGCTCTGGAAATGGCGGCAGTCTTGCCGAGATTCTTCGGCTGAGCAAAGCAACGAATACCAAGATTGTCCCGGGCCAATTGCTGGACAATGCGACCGGTTGCATCGGTTGAGCCATCGTCGACGACAATGATCTCAAGTTCACGGATCGGTAGCGCAAGCAGTTTTAGTAGAACGCGCTCAATCGTTTTCTCTTCGTTGAACGCCGGTACAAGGATAGAAACCTTCAAGCCAAATTCCTCAATAGTATTGCTGATTGACCGGTTTGATCACGATTTCAGGAACGTGAACGCGATCGGGCAATCCAGCTAGCCCCACAACCACTTGTGCGATATCTTCGGGCCGCAATATTTTTTGGCGATGTTCGTCCGTCACTGGCGTTGGTCTCTGTTCGAGAATTGGTGTGTCCACTTCACCTGGATAAACATTGGTAACTCGAATATTCTCCACACCGACTTCGTTAGAAACGCAGGTTCCAAGAGCCGTCATTGCAAACTTGCTCGCAGCATAAGCCACACCACCCAAGGCAAGAGCCCGTTTGCCGGCGACGCTAGAGATATTGATGATCATACCGTGCTGCCGAGCTCGCATTTGCGGCAAGACGAAGTAGATGCAGTTGTAAGTCCCTGTGGCGTTGATCGCCATGACCTGATCCCATTGATCGGGCGCCATAGAATTGATAGAGCGATCACGAATATTGACACCCGCGGCGTTAACCAAGATATCCACATGACCGAGGGCTGTGGCTGCCCAATCAAAAAAGTGCTCAACACTTTGTCGCACTGCCACATCCATTGTATGCCCGATTAACCTGCCCGCCGACGCGCTGATGGCTTCTTGGATTGCACCTTCGCGGCGAGAACCGATAGCAACCTTGGCTCCACTTTGAGAAAAAAGGTCCGCGATGGCAAATCCAATTCCGGTGGCTCCGCCCGTGACAACGACGTGTTTACTCTTCAATGCGTTGGTTTCGATCATTCGTTGCGTTTTTGCTCAAAGGAGTGTTGTGGATGGTGGTTTCGTTCGGAATTAAAAAAGGAGGATCCATTCCAACTGAATTCCCGTACAATCAATCGGGCTCAGGTTATTGAATTTCGCAACAGCAATCCAGTGTGAGAACAAACTCCGTGCCGCATTCTACCAAAACCCAAGTCGTTGTGATCGGTGGTGGTTTTGCGGGCATGGCGTGCGCTCGAGCATTGCGCAAGGCCAAAGTCGAAATCAAATTGATTGACCGCCGCAATTTCCATCTGTTCCAGCCACTTCTCTACCAAGTCGCTTCCGGCGCCCTTTCACCTGCGAACATCGCCGCGCCCCTTCGAAGTATTTTCAGACGACAAAAAAACGTCCAAGTGCTTTTGGGGGCTGTGAAGGATTTCAATATGAGCGATCGGAGAATCGTGATGGAGGATCAGTCATCAATCCCTTTCGATTATTTGGTTGTTGCCACGGGCTCTACCCATCATTACTTTGGGCATGACGCGGAGTGGGAACCGCTAGCGCCGGGTCTAAAGACCATCGAAGACGCGACCGAGATACGCCGACGAATCTTAACTGCGTTTGAACAAGCCGAACGGACAGAGGATCTTGCGAAACGCGCAACGCTTTTGACTTTCGTGATTGTTGGCGGAGGTCCTACCGGAGTGGAAATGGCGGGTTCGATTTGCGAACTTGCTCGTCAATCGATGAAGCAGGATTTTCGCACGATTGACCCGAGCACAGCCCGCGTCATTTTGATTGAGAACAGCAAACTGATACTAGACAAGTACCACGCGTCGCTATCGGCAGTCGCTGCTCGTGACCTGAAAGGACTGGGTGCCGAGATTTGGAATGAAACGCGACTTTTGGAAATCCACCCAGACCACGTGATTGTAAGTCAAGACGGAAAATCCAATCGCGTCGATACCAACACCGTCATCTGGGCAGCCGGCGTCAAGGCTTCTATGCTCGGTACGAAGCTTGCCGAAGCGATTCATGCTCCAGACCGAATCGATCGATCGGGTCGAATCGCAGTCGATTCCCAATGCGCCATTTCGGAACACCCCAATATCTTCGTGATCGGAGACATGGCTGCGTTTAGTCTGACCGATGCAAAAACATTGCCAGGCGTGGCACCCGTCGCCGTGCAACAAGGAGATTTTGTTGGAAAGCTGATCGCGAAGTCGATCCGTGGAAGTCGTCCAACGAAACCATTTCAATATTGGGACAAAGGGAATATGGCAACCATCGGGCGTTCGCATGCGATAGTCGAGGCGGGCAGGATTCGCATGAGTGGCAAGATCGCTTGGCTGGCGTGGCTGTTCATTCACATCATGTACCTTGCCCGTTTCGAGAATCGGATCCTCGTCCTATTTCAGTGGTTTTGGAACTACATCACTCGAAATCGGACCGCGCGACTCATCACGGGAGCCGCCGAGCAAAATGTACAGGATGTCACGGAACCTCATTAAAGACAGGCAAGTCGTCGTCACCTTCGGCAGTTCCGCTTTCGGATTGGATGCCCCATTGCTGCAGTCGACGAAGCAACCTTGCGCGAGAGATGTTCAACATCTTGGCAGCGGATGACTTGTTCTGAGGAAACCGTTCCAGTGCCCTCATGATCATCGTCTTTTCAACATCTTCGAGGATTGCGTCCAAGTCCACGGATTCGTCTGCTTGCGATTGCTCGACATGGGATACGCATGTCCGAATGTTTACAGGAAGATCTTTTTCCGTCAGCTTTCCTCCAACAGACTTTTGGGTAGCGTGAGCCAACGCATCGGCAAACTCCTCGATGTCTCCCGGCCAAGTATATGCAGTAAGGGCGTCCACAAAGCTATCGGAAATTTCGTTTGCAACTCCATCCATTCCTTTCCGAACGCTAAACCAAGCGGTAATTAACGTCGGAATATCTTCTATGCGTTCGACCAGCTTCGGCAAATCGATCCGTAGCACGCTGGTTCGAGACAGAACCTCACGCCAGCTTGGGTCCAAAAGGGAATGCGATTCCATTACCGATGGGTCGTATGTCGCGATACAAACCGCGTCTTGGTGACCCTTGAGAAACGAGGCCAACATAAGAATGCATTCGTCGGGCAAACCCTCAAGACCATCCAGCAAAACCGCGGGAATAGTTCTTCCATTGGTTTTGCTTTCGTCGATGACTTCAAGCATACTTTGCAAAAGTTCAACATCCATCAATGAGCAGTCAAGTCGGACAAGCGAATCGCCTACCGCGATGGGGCGATCTTTCGATTCCAGTCCACGTCGTTTGGAATGAATCGACTGAGCGAGCCTGGACCTTCCGGATCCCTGTCGGCCGAAAACGGTTACGGGCAGTGGATTTGCAATCGCCAACTGCAATTGCTCTAGAGCTCGTCGCGCAAAGACGGACTGACCTTGCAGAAACCACATGTCATCCAAATGGACGAATTGCTTGCGGTTTTCACGCATGATTTTGTGCGTAAGAGAAGCCTGCTGATCAATGACTTCAACCATGTTTCCTTTGTCGCTAGGACAAAAGATACATAGAATACAACCGAACTCTTCCTCCAAAGGAATCAAGCAGCGTAGCCACAAAGCGGATGTGGGTGATGATCCAGCATCGGCTTGGGATTCCTTCCCACTTGGGTATGGGCCAGACTCACGCAATAGCATCAGTCCCCTTCGCGACCAGTGAATCGGCAGCGAAAAGAACGCTGATAGCGGTGCGTTTTCGTCTCCGTCGACGGGGAGGCGGGTGCTGCAATTCAGCCCCAACAAAGATTCGGGAGACTGACCTACCATGCGACCCATCGCATCATTTGCAAAAACGAGAGTATTCTCTTCGGAAATGACGCAGATGGGGTTCGAGGAACTGCCAAGCAACCTCGCGATTTGACGCTTGGCGATGGAGCGGTTGGGTTCTTCCATGTTGCCCTCGAGTGCAAACGAAAAAACACTGCGAGATCAAGCGACCAAAGCAGTGTTGCGGGAATCATGTTTTTTTGAAAGAGCAACAGATTAGAACACGTCCGTTAGGAAATGGTGTCCCCAGTGGTATCGCTGAGCCGTTGGGTAATAGTTATACCATTTTCGGTTATAAACTGGGATCTGCATTTCAGCAGGATATCGATGGTAGAGGCTATCGCTGCTGCGAAAATACTCGCTACCATAGAAATTCTGAGGATAGTAAACATATGGGTAGTGATTGAATCGCTCGTAGTCGCGATTGCTAGCAGCACCACCCCATGCTTTGTTGTATGCCTGTGCCTGAGGCTGAGCCTGCTGGGCTTGGGCGTCATCATACGAGGCCAAACCAGCGACGAATGCTAGTGTGGCTACCAAAAAGGCCTTGCGGACCATTATAAACCCCCCGGTTAAATCGAATTTCCTTCGCTCTTGCGATCGTTCGTTAGAATCGGCACGGAGAGGTAGCCGAGTTGAGCTTTTTATTGATACAACCCGAATCTAGGGAACCACCCTCTTCATGATTTTACCAACCATGATTTTGTCCCGATTGAATCGCATTGAATTCCTGTGACAAATTCATGTGGGGTAAAATCATCAGGCAATTCATGAGATCCTCGAGCGTAATGTTCGCAATGCATTTTTCGGAGTAGAATTACAGGGTTTCCGAAAGCTAGCTAAGTAATCGCGGAGCGGTTTTGTTTGCCCCCCAAAAACACCGGATGAGCCATTCCTAATTCTAATAGGTGCCACACCATTTTCGTTCTTGACGATTCAGCGGCTGATAATCGCCTTTGAATGGCAATTGCGATTCCTTAACCGCATTGGTCTCCCTCAAGTGCGGTCAACTAATAGGTGCCAGGCACCTAATTCCACCTCAGGCACCTAATTCCACCTCACTCAATACGACAGGAAAATTAAACGACAGGAAAATTCTCAGCCGCACCATCCGTTCTATACTTCCTGTCACAAAATCTTCCTGTCGATCTCCGTGCTTGTTCCGCGACACAGCCGACAAAAGTGGGCGAAAATAGCTGCCTATTCCTTAACCGCCGGCGGCTTCGGAATTCAGCTACAATCCATGCAATATAGAAAGAGGTTGAGCACGGCCCAGCCTTTCTTCGTTTCGAGCACCTTGAAAGGGCGCGATGGACAGAATATTCGTCTCCTGCGTTTCGGGTTTCTTTCTTCTCGCCTTGAGCGTTGCGTCGCAGGCGCAAACGCAAGAGTCGCATGTCACCAAGAATATTTCCGGTTGGACGGTACAGGTCAACCGCATGTTGCTTTCTTCGGATTCGGTCAAGACCGAACGAGCGTTAGAACTGCTCAAAGTTCAACTGGATGAAATCGTTCGAGTGGTGCCGGAGAATTCTGTCACCGAACTGAAGAAGGTGACACTTTGGTTTTCACCGGAATATGCTGGTACCCAACCGCGTGCGGAGTATCATCCCGGAGCAGGCTGGCTGCGCGAAAACCATCGCGATCCGGTAATGGTTAAAGGAATTGAGTTCTCCAATGTTCGAATCTTTGAGGAGGAAACGAGGCGAATGCCGAATTTCGCATTGCATGAGTTAGCTCATGCTTTCCACGATCGGGTGCTACCAAGAGGGTTCGGCAATCCGGAAATCAAAGCCGCTTACGACGTAGCCAAACGCAATGGAAACTACGATCGCGTGGAGCGTCGAGACTCTGAGGGCCGGGCGAAAATGGATCGCGCTTACGCCATGACCAATCCGCAAGAGTTTTTCGCCGAAAGCACTGAGGCTTTTTTCAGTCGAAATGATTTTTATCCGTATGACCGGAAAGAACTAAACCACCATGATCCAACGACTCTAAAACTGATTGCGAACATCTGGGACGTAAAGTCGTTTAACGTTGAGCCGTAGGCGACCGCCGTACTACAAATGGGTGTCCCAACTCCCGTTCCCCTTTGCTTTGCCCGCCGGAGGCGGGCAAAGCAAAGGGGAACGGGTCGATTCGCGAATGCCGGGCATTAGGGTAGGACGCCAAAACAAGGTTGGTGGGGGACAAGCCGGACAAGCCTGGGCTGTTAAAAAACTGGTATTGTGGTGCATTCATAATTGCGCAACTTTTCATCCCGAAGGGATATCAGACAGTAGCCGGTGGTTGAGCGGAGCGACACCACCGGAAGACGTTTCGTACCGCGCGTACCGATCCCGAAGGGATCGCAGAATCTTTGACCCTATCAGAACCCTTTCAGGGCCATTCGCACGTCGTTTCGTTCCTCCGGGGGTGCGCCGTTTCGCGGCGACCCCCGGCTACTCTCTATAATCCCTATCGGGATACCAAGCTGCTACTCTCTGTAATCCCTATCGGGATACCAAGCTGCTACTCTCTGTAATCCCTATCGGGATACCAAGCTGCTTACTGCTATCCCTGTCGGAATAGAAGAGGAAGTATTACCGCGTGAAATGGATACACAAAAAATCGTGTCAACCCCGAATTTTTAACAGCCCAGGGCAAGCCCCGAACGGATGGGCTCGCGATATTGTCTAACTCTATTGTTGTTCGGAACAAATAAGACTCGATATAAATCAGAAAGAAATATCGAAACTGCTTTTTGTCGCGCAGACCACGTGGCTGAGCGAAGCCCTCGCTCAGGAATGGAATCCAACGAGTGAAGCGCCTCGCTCGTCCATCATTAACTCACCGACCTCGGCTCAAACGAAGAGTCGACTTGGCCTCAGGGTCCGATTTGCCGGATGTTACTTGTTTCAGCACATCACGAAACGAATTGGAAATGCTGCCGGGTAGGTTCGCTTCGCAGAGGCCTGCAAGCCGTTGAACTTCATCCGCGTCGGTGATTTCCCCAAGAGTCTGCGTTTGACCTGGTTGGTGGCTAATCAAAAGTAGCTTGCTACCAAATCGCACGACATACATTTGTTGGCGCGGGGCCATGGGCGTGCGTCCCATGACCTGAACGACATCGCCGGGCAATTTGACGAATGCATTGGGCTGAGACCTTTTCACCAACCATGCAACCAATAGAAAAAAACTCAAAACGACTGCAAGTGAAAAGAACATCGACAACGGGGCACTCCACGAACTCTTCGGCTTGTCGACGTTGCCAACGCTGTCTTTGGAGGATGTTCTCAACTCAAGCGGCGCTCGCGATTTTGCTTTGCCGGGTGTAAAGTTAGTTTTGGCGGGCGACTCCGAACTCCAGCTTGCTGGCTGCACAGCCGACTTGGTGTCGGTGTTGGCATTGTTTTGGTTTGCAAAAGTTGCAGTGGTTATTGGCTGTGTATTGAAAACGCGTTGCCCGTTGGGCTGGATCACCCCTTGGGGTATGTTCGGATTTTGAGGTAGGGGTTGTTGAATACTGAAGCCGGACGCACGAACTAGTGACGGGTCGGCCTGGGCAGGTTGCGTTTGTGGCCAGTCCGATTTCGTCTGGGCTTGAGCCAAACCGATCAAGCATACGAAGCTTAAAATCAGCAGCGATGGTCTGAAGCGAAAGTGACTATTGGCTCTACAGGGTGTCTTATGCATGAAGCTGGCCTATTGAAGCGAATCGCTGCCAACAAGTTCCGCGACTCGTACGCAGAAGTTGTCGTTTAGAACCAAAACTTCACCGCGGGCTACAAGACGTCCGTTGACATAGACATCGACCGGATCGCCAGCCAACTTGTCCAAGGTAACGACGGAACCCTTGCGGAGCTGCAAGATTTCATCGAGATGCATGCGAGTTCGACCGAGTTCGATCTTAAGATCGAGAGTGACGTCCCGAAGCAAATCCATCGAGACTTTTTCAGGTGGACCACCGCTCCCGACCAACTCCTCCAGTCGATACGGCTGCATCTTGGGTGCACGCAGGGTATCCTCGACCTCCCGAAGAGCAGATTCCGCTTGGTTCAAAAGCGACTCGGTATCCGTTTGATCTCGTCCGGAATTCGTGTCCGAAACGGCAGCGTTGGAGGCTGTACTGGATTCCGACATTGGGTACGTCCGTGTAGTAAAGTCAATCTAGTCTTCCAAGACTTGGTAATCGGAGAACCCTATGCTGAGGAGGACCGCTTCGCCAAGTAACTCGGTACTTGTCGCTAATACGCGTCGCTGAATCAAGCCCAATTGGTTTTCTTGCAGTTCCTGCAACGATGCATTTCGTATTTCCAGCAGCATTCGATGTCGGAAACGCTTTTCTCGTTCGGTAAACAATGCCTGCAAATGCTCTTGGTCGGCGCTTCGCACAGTCCCGAATAGCTTAAATTCAACGCGATAATTGTGATCCGCGCCCGGCGGAACAAAGGAAACACTGAAAGGGGGGCCGAGGTCGAATTCGACGATCGTTTCCGCATCGTTATGCGCGTGATCCTGTGACTTCTTGGCGTCGATTTCCTGGGCAACTGCGATAAGGCGAGATTCCGCAAGTGCTGCGACCTCTTCACCCGAAGGAACCATCAAAAAGAAAACGACGGTTTCCGCGACGATAACTCCGCTTACGAAGACGCCGACCATCAGCTTGCTTTTCAAACCACCACCCGTGTGTGCAGCTTCAGCAGGTGCGAGCGCATCCTTTGCGTTCTTGGCCGGTGCTTCTGCTTTTGCTTTTTTAGGTGCGGACATAATAGAAAAGAAATCGGGTGATGAAAAACCTTCGAAAAGACTCCTAGTAGAATCTAGGGCGCAATGTAGGGCACAGCGGGAAAGTTTTGTTCCTACCAACAATTCGAGGTATCGATCGTAACGAATAGTTCGATCGCAAGGGAAAACCGTGCGGAGAATAGGATATCTACGTCATCTACCTACATGCGGCTTGGTGTGTCGATCCGACCTTCGATGCGGACGCTACGGCAAAACTCATCGTTGAGGCAGTCAAGGGAAACACGATCCGACGAGTCCTTGCCGAAGTCGACATCCACGTACCTCACTCCGCGTTCGAGGGTTAGACACCGTACGAAATGTATCGCGACCGGGGCCGATGTTCCCGGAAAACTGCAAGCGGCTCAATCGCTCGCAAGACAAACGAGACTCGCGGCAAATCTTGCGCGTTCGTGCTCCGCATGTCGGACCGAACCGCAACTAATTGCATTCGAACCGCCGCCCACGGAGGCAGCAATTCCATCGAACACCTCCCAACCAAACTTCGCATAGAGGGAATTAAATCCAGTCTCGACCGTTCGTTGCATTTACCGAACTGTTTCACGGTCCGCTTGGACGTCGATTTTCGAGCAAAAGACCGAATTTCTGTCGCTGGACGACAGCAAATTTAGGTTCCAAAACAGTCGAAAATTCGTAGTACCTGCAATCAACGCTTCGATGATCGCAGCGAGAACGACGTTTTCGTCAGCATGTCGAGAACTCGAACACCTTAGTTAGCAGATAGCAGTTAGCAGTTAGCAGTGGGCAGTTAGCATTCCGCAGCTTCCGTTTCCAAAACTTCCTCGCTCCTCAAGTGGATCTAAGAAGTACGGTCGCGAAGACGCTTTTGCAATTGTGTCACCATCAACACTAAATCTTCTATGGATTTCTTGCTTAGGACTTCGTCAGACGATACCGAAGCTCCTAGTAATTCCTCATAGATCTGAACACCTCCTTTGAGCTTACCTCGTTGCTCGCCTCGTTGCTCGCCTCGTTGCTCGCCGATCTCGATACCTTCTTGGCGTCCTTCATGTCGCGCATCTATCAGATTGGATTGAATATCCAAGCTGGCTTTCTCTCTTGCATCATACATCTGCTTTTCCTCCGTTATCTCTCGAATTTCATTCAACTCGACCGTCGCCCGAAGAAATTCCAGGCCCGGGAGTAATTCACGTAACTCTTCGACCGTATGTTCGCTCGCATTCTTAATCCAGTATGCCCATTGCTCCAGAACACTTGCCCCTCGCAACGCTCCTCGATCCTTATTGTACTTGGCTAACTCGACCGTGTGAATCTCAATCGAACCTTCCAAAACCTTCCCGCTTTCCCGGTCAACCAACTGAAACTGGTGATGCAGTTGCTTGTCGTCCCACAAATTCCTCATCAACAAACAGATCGAATACGCCGCTTTGAGATCGCTATATCCCTGACCCGCTCGAAGCTGATCGGTGTACGCTTCGCAAGCGTAAAAGACTGCTCGCTTCGCGAAACTGGATTGGACCACAATCTGGACTTCGATGACAAAGATCCGACCTCGCTGGTCGGTGGCCTTGACATCCACACAAACGAGCTTGTCGGTCTCGAAGTCCTTATATCCGAACGGATTGAGATACTCGACCGAAACGACCGGATGTGGCAGTTGCAGTACGGCATTGAGCAGGCTGATAAGACAAATCTCGTTTCCAGGTTTGCCGAATATCTTGCGAAACGCAAAATCAATCCAAGCGCGAATTCCAATCTTCATCGACATCGCTTATCCATTCAACGTCCAAGCCCAAAGTCCCAAACCACATGGCCGCATTCTATCAGAATGAAGCGTATTGCGAACCGCCGCATGGGGATGGAGTAACTTTGCCATTACTTTTGCTTCTCGCTCGAACTGTCGCAATCGTTCCGAGTCGCGCCGCAGGTCATCTGGCAAGACCTTGATCGCTACCTCGCGTTCTAGGAGATCGTCTCTAGCAAGCCAAACTTCGCCCATCGCCCCTTCACCAAGTTTACGCAGCACCACGAACTGACCCAACTTTTGCTGCGACCGCAAACTGCTAGCCTGGTTCGTGAACCGGCCATCCGATGTGTGCGTTGGTTCGCTTGCAATCGCTAGTGGTACGGTTTCAGACGATTTTGGAATATCCAACAATCGACCGCATGATTTACAGCGCCCACGTTTACCGGCATGGGATTCATCAACCTGGAGCTTTCGGCCACACTCGCACGCTAATTGAAGCATCTCTTATTCCCTCTCAGTGATAGTCGTCGAATCGTAATCGACTAATCTTCAAAATCATTTCCGTTCCAACCGACGCAGCCCGACGGATCGTCCGCATCGCATCACAACTATATCTAATCATATCTTCGGGAATCCCGAGGAAATTGGGGAGACGCGTTTTGCTCACGTTCCAAGGCGTCGATCATAAGTCGGGCTGAACCGGACGCTAACGCGTTGCGGCTGATTAGCCGAAGGGCGCTAGCCTGGGCTGTTAAAAATTCGGGGTTGACAGGGTTTTGGGTTGCGCAAGTTTCCTTCCACATTTTTTTAGCCTTAAAGCATAACAATCCACAGGACAAGCCTGTGGTATTCCCGAATCCCGCACGCCTTATCGTCCCTTGAAACATCTGAAAGGGCACTTTCATAGATCTCCAAAAATGGGGAAATTTTTGACACTTCTCGCCGATCGCCACCAACTGGTTCCAAGGCTCTGCCTTGGTACCCAATGACTTACAGGCTCTGCCTGCCGAATCGTCAAGAATACGTGGTTCGCTTGCATTGCGGAGCGAGGCGGAGCGAG